>JAPOVX010000125.1 GCA_026707935.1 Paracoccaceae bacterium | reverse complement strand
AATGCCTGATTCGAACGCAACCTGGAGCCGGGTGAGCAGCCCGATCAGGAAATCCGTGCAATGCAGCGACACGGTGGCCTCCCCTGTGCGGCCTCGAAGCGATGGCCGAAGAGACCGGTTCCGGGCCGGTGGAAACCAGCGCCGCAGCGTCAGATTTGTGGAAGGGTCCGGCTTCGCTGCCTTCCGGGATGAGTGATGGAACAAGAAACTAAAGAACCCCAAGATAGATCCGGCCAAGCCAAATGGATGGGCTACGCACAATTGATCCTGATTTTGGCTGCCATCGGAGTCGCTCTCTACTTCGCACAGGCGCCCAGCCGGGTGGAGCGCAACCCCATTTCCGACCTGGCAATCGATCAGGCCAAGCCAACCGTTTCCGTAATTCAGCCGGTGCCAACCGAACAGGCGCTGAGGGTCGACTTGACCGGAGGGATCACGCTGCACGGGAAAGTGGGCGTCACGTCCGAAGTCGGCGGTCGGGTGGCCTGGGTCTCGGCAAGTTTCCGCAACGGAGGATCGATCGCAGCCAACGAGACCTTCATTAGGATCGATCCGGCCGAGTACGAGCTTGAGCTCGAAACCGCCGCGGCCGAGGTTTCGGCGGCAGACGCCCGGGTCCGGATCGAAAAGGCCAGGGCAGAAGAAAGCCTGGATTCGTACACGCGTGAGAACCCCGGAGCTGACATTCCTGAGTGGGTTCGCCGCGCGCCTCAAGTAGCGAATGCGGAAGCCGAGCTCTTGAAGGCTCGGGCTGAAATGAAGCGGGCCCAGCTCCGGCTCGACCGAACCGAGATCTCCCTTCCATTCGACGTCCGGGTCGCAACGGCGGATATCGAAGTCGGCCAGTTTGTTGGCCCCGCCGAATTGGTCGGCCGCGCCTCGTCATTGGGATCAGTCTACCGGACCGATGCGCTCCAAGTGAGGGCACCCATCGAGCAGGGCAGCTTGGCCAATCTCGCGCCGGCCATCGGTCGCTCCGCCACAATTCTGGCTGCGTCTGGAACATTCGATGCTGTCGTGGAGCGCACATCGGCGATCATCGGCCCCAAGTCGCGGCTCGCGACGCTCTTCCTGAGATTTGCGGAAGATCACCCCGTGGAGACGTTGCCCCTTCCCGGTTCGTTCGTGGAGATTTCGATTACGGGGCCCGTGCACGACAACGTGCTCGTCCTGCCGGAATCGGTGATGCAGGAACGGGGCAGCGTTTGGGTCGTCGTTGACGGCGCGTTGAAATCCGTTGCACCGCGGGTTCTGGGACATGCCGACGGCAATGTAGTGGTGGAGGCGTTCGACTTGGGTGCCGGCATTGTCGTTGGGTCCTTGCGGCGCGCGCGAGAAGGATTGGCCGTCGACGTCAGCGACGCGCCGACGTCGGAATAACGGAGCCGGGCCATGAGCATGACCGACGCCGGGTCCACTGTGCAGCCGGGCCAAACCGGCCCCAGGTCGGGACCGATCGCCTACTTCGCGGGCAATCCATTTGCCGCCAACCTGCTGATGATTCTCTTGATCGTGGGCGGCGTGCTTTCTGGTCTTCAGCTCATTGTCCAGTATTACCCGGAATTTGAAGCCCGGCGGGCCATCATCTCGGTGCCGTATCCGGGTGCGTCGCCCCAGGAGATCGAGGAGGACGTCAACCGCCGCATCGAAGAAGCTGTCATCGGGCTGCCCGGCGTCGAGCGCGTGGTGTCGACCGCAAGCCAGAGCATCGGCAAAGTCACGGCGGAGATGGCGACCTTCGCAGATGCCGACACAGTCTTGAACGACTTGCAGAGCGCGATCGACGGAATCGAGAACTTTCCGCCGGTCAAGGCGAAGCAGCCAGATATCCAGCTTCTCAAGGTCACTCACGAAATCATGACGCTGGCGGTGGTGTCGTCCAGTTTGTCCGAGGACGGACTACGCCTCGCGGCGGAAGAGCTGCGTTACAGGTTGTTGGAATTGCCGTTCGTCTCCCAGGTGTTTCTGCAAGGCACCCGCGACCGCCAGATCACGATTGAGCTGAGCGAAGAAGAGTTGCGTCGTCACAGCCTCTCCATCGGTGAAATATCCAGGTCGGTAAGACAGGCATCGATCAACCTGACCATGGGCGAGATACGGACAGACACCGGCAGCGTGGTCCTGCAAACCGTCGCCAAAGGGAGAATCGGCCAGGATTACGAGGCCATTCCGCTCATTACCCAGCTCGACGGTACGATCGTGACGCTCGGCGACGTTGCCACGATTCGCGACGGGTTTGTCGACGAGGACATCTTCACGGAGGTCAACGGCCATCCGGCGGTGCTCGTTCGCGTCGATGCGACTGAGCAACAGTCCGTCATCGATTTGGCGGACGATATCAGGAACTTTCTTGCGGGTTACCAGGCGCCCGTAGGCGCAAGCGTCACGATCTGGAACGACAATGCCAGCCCCATTTTCGACCGGTTGCTGGAGATCGTGAAGAACGGAGTGATCGGAACGATCCTGGTGTTCATCAGCCTCATTCTGATTTTTGATCTCCGTATCGCATTTTGGATGACCGTTGGTATTCCCTTGTCCTTCGTGGGCTCGCTGTTCTTCTTCGAAGCCGCGGACCTCACGCTCAATCTAGGAACGATTTTCGGTTTCTTCCTCCTGGTGGGCATCGTCGTCGACGATTCTGTCGTCGTTGGAGAAAGCATCGCGTCGGAACTCGAGAAGGGGAAGAGTTCGCTCGACGCAGCGATTTTGGGTGCGCGGGCCATGGTGGGCCCGCTCACGATCAGCGCCCTGACGACGATTCTGGCCTTCCTGCCGTTTCTATTCATCACATCCCCCGCGTTTCAGATCGTCAACGTGTTTCCCTATGTGGCGATCTTCGTCCTGTTCGTCTCCCTTGTCGCGGCATTCTTCATTCTCCCGGCGCATCTTTCGCACAGGAGGAGATGGAGCCTCTCTCCGCTGAGCGACGTACAGAGCCATGTCAGCGGATTGCTGGACGAGGTACGCGACCGGGTCGTTGTCCCGGCAGCCTCATGGGCTCTGCGCAATGTATGGCTCTCGATCGCCGGTGCACTCTTCGTTCTGGTCGCCGCCGTCCTGCTCCTTGGCTCCAATGCTGTCCGGATTGTTCTCTACGATGAGAACCTGAGCAGCACCGACAGTGTGCAGGCAGACATCTATCTGCCGGCAGGCGCGCCCTTCGAGGAAACGCTCGCCGCAGCCGATCACTTCGTTGAGGCAGCGCACACCATCAACGACCGGCTCGACGGGGCCGCTGTCGACGCGGTGAGCATGATCGTCGGCAACATCGGTACGGAGTGGCAAGTCACAGCGCGGCTGAACAGCAGTCATCTCGCCTCAGTGCGTCTGCATCTCAGCGATCAGGCTGACCGCAACGCGAGCCCGCCCGAAGTCGAGCGGGCATGGCGCGAAGCCGTCGGTCCTGTGGCGAACCTGGAGAAAGTCGAATTCCGCTCCAGGCGCATTCCGGCCAGGCCGAGCGTTTCCTATTCGCTCAAGCACGACGACATTGAAACGTTGAGAAGCGCGGCCGCCGAGCTGAGGGCGGGGTTGGCGACCATACCGGGTATCTACGGGATCCATGATGACCTGGCGCCAGGCAAACGTCACTTCGAGATCGAGCTGACACCGGCAGGAAAGGCCGCCGGTCTGACGCCGTCACTGATCGGGATACAGTTGCGCTCCGCCTTCCACGGCGCGGACGTCCAGCGCATCCAGCGGGGCCGCGAGGAAATCGATGTCGTGATCAGGTATCCCGCCGAGCGCAGGCGCAGCCTGAGCGAACTGGCCCGCGAACGGGTTCAACGGCCGGGCGGCGGCGAAATCCCGCTCTCGCTGGTAGCGAACATTACCGAAAGACGCGAGCCGGCGACTCTGACGCGGATCGACGCCAAGAGGGCTGCGCGCGTCAATGGGCGGGCGGACGTTGCCGTGATCACGCCGATTCGGGCGCGGCGCCAAGTGCAAGACGATATCATACCCGATCTCCTGGCGAAATATCCCGGTCTCTCAATCGAGGTTGAAGCAGGTGCGCGGGACGAGGGCGAAATGCTCGAGACGCTGGCGGTTCTCGTGCCCATCGTGTTGATCGCTATCTACGCCCTTATTGCATCGTTCCTGCGCAGCTACTGGAAGCCGGTCGTCGCGGTTGTGGGCATCCCGATCGCATTCGCCGGGGCGATCATAAGCCACTGGATCCTCGGCTGGGATCTGACCACAATGTCGATATTCGGCATGATTGCCGTTGGCGGCGTGGTCGTCAACGACGCCCTCGTGCTGTTAGACCGCCACAACGCTATCATGCGGGAAAGTGCGATGATGCCAGCCATCGCTGCCATAACCGCCGCGGCACGACAACGATTCCGACCGGTGTTCCTGACGACCCTCACGACACTGCTGGGGCTCTCGCCTCTGCTCTATGAGCGCGGTGACGAACTGATCGCCTTCGTGCCTTTCGTTGTCAGCATGTTGGGTGGTCTTACGTTTTCCACCCTGTCGGTCCTGTTCGTGCTGCCAGCACTGGTGATGATCGCAGCGGGCCGTCACGAATGATTTCGGCCCGTCGTGCATGTCACGGCCGTTTGCGATTTTTTGGTAGCCGCGATCCATTCGAGAGAGGAACGTGCGGAGCGGTGTCCGAAATGTTAAATTCTACCACAGTACACAGTACACGACTTACTTGATTTCAGGTAGTTTAATCGATCTTTTCGCAGGGCTTCCCACGCTGATACCGTTTGAAATTTATTGACTGTGGGCATCGCCGTGTTGCACGCGCCCGCGTGCAATGCCGACATCGTCATTGATTGTCACTGTCAGCCCGAAGGGTCTGCGTTGCCCAATGGCATTTCCTTTGCGATTCGGCGTCATTTCCATATGGTTGCGAGATTGTTTCGGGGCCACTTCGATCCATTCCAGACTGGATCGGTTTCAGATTACGCAGTTTTGTGTCGTCTCCGTTCCCATTTTCCGACGGATTTTCTTGATCGGCACGGAACTGACAGTTCCAGTTGCAGTTGTGCCCGGACTTTCAGGATTGCCTCCGCCATGCGCCCGATTGTGTCGGCGAGCGCAATGGTGTGCTTGAGGATCATCTCTAAGTTTACGGCCAGCATGGCCAATGCGTTTGAGAATTTCGTCTTCATTCCCGGCCGGCTGCGTCGCGGTATCCGTCGCAGAACCTGTCGAATGCGGGGACGGCGTTGCGCTGGATACGGAACACCGGGTTTAAACCAACAAGTGAACCGCAAACGGACCAACCCGGACACGGGTGTAGCCGTGGGATGACAAGGGAGGCATCATGAAATCAAATCCGAAATTCTCGGCTACAATCTCGACCGGATCTTCGGCATGGAGAGAAG
>JAPOVX010000078.1 GCA_026707935.1 Paracoccaceae bacterium | reverse complement strand
GGTGATGTCGCTGTGGTCGTGATTGTTGACCCAGACGGTTCCGGCGCGCAAGGACCGGGCGAACTTGTGAACACGCGAATTATCGCTGCCCCAAAGCGTAGCGCCCAGGCCGTAGTCATTTGTCGACGGAGACATGAAAGGGCGGGATTTTGGCGGTTGACCGCGCTTTTGCCAGAATCGTTCCCTTTCCCATTGTACGGCTCCTTTCGTCTTTTTCCTTTCGTGGTTCACATGTCTTGAGGCCTCTGCCGTCCGTGCCGGCCGGCGTCTTCCGTCCGGTGCCGCCGCGGCGGGCGATCCGCGCCTGAGGGACGAATCCAGCGTCCGTCGCGGACGCTCCGCGCCGTTGCGGATCGTTCCCTTTCCGGAACGGGTTCTCGGTTGGTCCGGATCGCTCTATTGTGCGGGGGGATGAGCTGCGCTGGAATACGGTCGCAGCACCCATCCCGACGGCCGGGTGGTGACGGTCTGCGACCGCGAGGGCGACTTCTGGGACCTGATCGCGCGTGCTGAGGAGACTGGGGCGCCATTGCTGGTCCAGGCCAGTCGGGGAGCGAAGCGTCGGGTGGCCCTGGCTTCGGGCGGGGACCCGAACCTTTGGGATCATGTGCTGGGGATGGAACCTGTGGGCGGTCGGAAGATCGAGGTTCCGGCCTGCGGGGGACCGAACCGCAGGAAGGCCCGCACGGCGAAGCTGACATTGTGCTGCACGCCGGTGGAACTGCTTGCTCCGAAGGACCGGGGGGGACGAACCGCCGGTCCGCATGATCGCGGTCTCGGCCCGTGAGGAGGATCCTCCCCGCCGCCCGGCCTTGCCGGCACCGAAGACAGGGAAGAAGAACCAACCGTTGCACTGGATGCTGCTGACCACCGAGGGCCAGGCCGATCTCGACACCGCCTGCACGGTGCTGCACTGGTACGAACTGCGCTGGCGGATCGAACGGTTCTTCCATGCGCTGAAGGTTGGCACCCGCATCGAGGATCGCCGCCTCGACGAGGCCGACGATCTGCGCAGTTGTCTCGCCTTCGACGCAATCACCGCTTTCAGGGTGAGGGATCCCGGCTTCTTGGGCGGAACGTACGAAGGCACGGGTAATGTCCGTGATTTGCCGGAGATCGGACACCCCGAGAGGTCCGCCAATTCCATGTATTCGTCCGAGAATCGGTCGTTGTCTTCGGCGCGTTTGGCAGACGGCTTTTAATCGGTTAATCGGTGGATTTGTTGGACAAATTTTGGACAAAATGAAATCATCATTTCCAATGAATTGAAATTGTATGGAATATTTTTCTCACCGCCCGCTCCATCATACCTTGTCATCTCATCACAAGACGGCACGTAAACCCCTTGGCTTGAATCATAATTCAAGTCTCCGGTTCGTGTTTCAGTCTGTTGTCACGCGCCTCATTTGCTGCATCAGGTAACCACGGGCTGCCAATTGGCGCTGCGTCGGCAAACCCTCCGGGCTCCGCTCGTCGTCTTGCATCGCCTTGGGTCCGGTGCCCGCATCAGCATAACCCACATCGAGGCCGCGGCGGAGCAATGGTTACTGCCCGGCGTACGCCGGTTCAACAAGCATGCGAGGCCAGACGCCCGACAGACGTTTGTCGGCCGCACGGTACGATGGTTGCGTTTCGCGGACATGCTCGAGGAGGAGCCGTGCTTGCCGCGACACGCACACACCGACGAGGTCGCGATCTTCGCACGCCGGATGCGCACGGAACGGGGCTGGGCAGAGAAGACGGTTCTCGCCTGCTGCAGCGCAGTCGATCTTTTACTTGACAGGTTGAACGACCGCGGAATCATCCTGGATTCGGTCCGCATCGACGATATTGACGACTAGGTCGCAGTCTGGCGTGCCTGCGGCCTCAGCCGGGTGACGATCAAGGATTACGCCGGACGCCTGCGTGCCTTCTTTCGTTTCGCCGAAGGCCGTGGCTGGTGCATGGCGGGGCTCGTCGATGGCATCCTGCCGCCGCGGTTCCACCCCGGTGAGACGATCCCGAAAGGGCTGGACCGGGACGAGGTCGTATGCCTGCTCGCCAACACCCACCGAAGGCGACCGGCCTGGCGATGTTCGGGCCCGGGCCATTCTCGTGGTGCTGATCACCTATGGCCTGCGTGCCGGCGAGGTTGCCGGCCTCAGGCTCGAAGATCTGGACTGGATAGAGGTGCGATTGCGGGTGCGCTGCCCGAAGCCGGGACGCACCCATAACTAGTGTCCGCCAGAAAACCCCCTTTTTTCGGCGGTGGCGGACGACGATTTTCGACAAACCGGAATGCCGCGACGCGGCAATCCGGTTTGCATCGGGATGTTGGCGCATCCCGAACGGCTGATTTCACGCCTACCGGACCGAATTTTGCGGCTTTCGCCGCCATCAGCCCATAGGGAGCCGATCCCGCTCCGGGCGGGTCACGAATGAACCGGTGTTTTGGGAGCGCCGTCAGGCGGCGCGTCGTCGTCGTGCCTTGCGACGCAGCAGAAGACCGATGCGGTGGATGTTGAGGGCAACCACGGAGAGTGCCACCACGCGGGCAAAACCCTCAGCCCCGTACGCCAGGACCCGGTCGAGACCGCGGTGTCACGCTGAGCACCGAGCCGTCCCGGCGCCAGCGCGAGCGGTCGGTTGGATCCCGGACATAACCCAGGAACGGCGCCACCTCTTCAAGTGGCCGCAATCGAACCGCGTCCGCCAGGTCCCGAAGCTCCCGTCGTCCTCTTCCCGCCATCTCGCGCCCTCCCGCCGATGTCCGACGAAAAAAGGCTACCGGGAAAAGAAGGCGGGAAAAGGTGGGTCAATTTTGGACGCCTATTGACATCCGGGCCAACTCGGTGCACCCGGGACCCATTATCACGCCGATGCTCGATCCCGGAAGCGACGAGGAAACCCATCAACTGTTGATGTCCCGCATCCCTTTGAGACACTACGGTGAGCCCGAGAATATAGCTTTCGGTGTTCTTTTCCTGGCCTCGGACGAATCATGCTTCATGACCGGAAGCGAACTGGTCATCGACGGGGGATACACCGCCTGGTAAGCAACCACTAAAGGGGAAAGAGATGATATTGGACATTGAACTGAGCCGCGTTCCGCGGCGGGTGGCACCTTGCGGGTGTTGTGTGCCCTGAACATCCGCTTTCGCGTGTTTCATCGTCTTCATTCGGCGCATTGAGGCGTTTCCATCTCTCTCTCGTTTGGTGACTAACGATGGTGGATGCACCGGTCGCTACAGGTGCCGGGGTCCTTCATGACCAATCACACTTCGAGGGAGATGACCCATGACACAGTTGCGCAAACGAATGATGAAAAACATGACCGTTCGCGGCCTGGCCGAGAACATGATGCGTTTGTATCTTCACTCCGTCTCCGGGCTCGCACGCTACTGCAAGCGCAGCCCCGAGAGGATCTCTGCACAGGAGGTTCAGAATTATCTGCTCCACCTTCATGAAGAGCGCGGATTGACCTGGCAGATCTGCAAATGTACGCGGCATTGGCAAACAACATTTCATCACACGACACTTTGTGGATTGTTGAAAAAGGGGTGGAGCAGCAGACAGGAATCGTGCCTTTAGACCGGTCCGGTTGTCGAATGGGGGTCAAGTTAAATTGTCTTTTCTCGATTGATTGGCGAGGGAACGGATCTGTCGCTCAAGGATAAAAATCAACAACATTTTAACTATTAAAACATGATGGAAAAGATTCTGGATGTTAAGGAAATGAAAGAGCTTCTTTTCAAGTCATTGCTGGAGGTAGCTGCCCTCGTCAGGAACCGGGACATTTCTTCCGTCGAACTGACCCAAACTCTCCTGAAGCGCATTGCATCCCTGGATGGGAGGCAAAAAAGTTATGCCACGGTGATGGCCGACCACGCCCTGGCGGCAGCGGAGCAGGCAGATCAGGAGTTGGCGGAGAAGAAGTATCGGGGGCCTTTACATGGGATCCCTATCGCGGTGAAAGATCTGTGTTTCACCAAGGGGATCCGAACGATGGGGGGAGCGGCGGTACTGGCCGATCATATTCCCAATGAGGATGCGACTGTCGTGACACGGCTGGCAAAAGCCGGAGCGGTTTTGCTGGGCAAGCTCAATCTGACGGAAGGAGCCATGGGGGGATATAATCCTCAATTTGAAGCTCCGTTGAATCCCTGGAATCCTGGGGTGTGGTCGGGGGCTTCATCCAGCGGATCAGGGGTCGCTACCGCGGCAGGGCTGGCCTATGGGACGCTGGGCAGCGACACCGGCGGGTCCATCCGCTTCCCGGCTGCTTCCTGTGGGGTGGTGGGCTTGAAGCCGACCTGGGGCAGAGTCAGCCGCTATGGCGTTCTGGCCCTGGCCGAATCGATGGACCATGTCGGTCCGCTGACCCGCAGAACCGCTGACGCGGCAGTGATGCTCCAGGCCATTGCCGGTCATGACCCCAAGGATCCCACCTCGCTTCCTGTCCCAGTTCCGGACATGGTGAAACACCTGGATGCCGGGGTGAAAGGGGTTCGTATAGGGTTTGACGAACAGGGGATGGCGCAACACACCGATGCGGAGTTGGCCGAAGCTGTAGCCGCCGGGGTGCGGGTCCTGGAGCAGCTTGGCGCCGAAGTGATCGAAATTCAGTTTCCCGATATGGATGAATTCCTGCCCGCCTGGCCCATCCTCTGCTCCGCCGAAGCGGTATTGGCCCATGAAGCGACTTATCCCTCCCGGCGTGAGGAGTACGGGCCCTGGTTTCGCGGCTGGCTGGATATGGGAGCCAAGGTCAGTGGTGCGGAGTACGCCAGGGCCAATAACCTGCGGGCAGCCTGCAACGGGCGTTTTCGAGAAATCTTCGAGACCATTGATGTGTTGGCTTGCCCCTCGATGACGGGTCCCCCTTGGCCTGTGACCCCGGAAGAGTCATATGGTCCCATGGATGACTATGACCCTTCCGTGCAAAGATACACCATCCCTTTTGATTTCAATGGCACTCCAACCCTCTCGGTGCCGTGTGGATTCAATCAAGACGGTTTGCCCCTGTCCCTCCAGTTCGTCGGACATCCACTCAAGGAACCTCTCCTGTGCCAGGTCGGCCATGCCTACGAGCAGGCAACGGAATGGCATATCCGGCAACCGAATTTAGAAGAGGGATAGTCATTGGTTTTTCTGTATGCCGGGATTTCTCAGCACCAAAATAAAGCTCACCAAAGCAGCAAAAGGAAAGCCTCATCATCGCGACGAATGTGGAGCGCCCCCGGGGCGCCCAGCGCCTCTATCGCCGCCGCTGGGGCATCGAACGCCTCTTCTCGGCCCCCAGACCCGTGGCTTCACATCGAGGATACCCACACCACCGATTCCGCCAACCTCGTGACCCTTCCCGCC
>JAPOVX010000322.1 GCA_026707935.1 Paracoccaceae bacterium | reverse complement strand
TGCCGCAGCGGATTTGACCGCCTCGTCAATCGTGCCGGATATGACCAGGTTCCTGCCGCCCAGCTGGCGACGGAACAGCTCAGCGGCCTCCCCGACGAGATAGACCTTGCGCACATTGTCGAGGCCCCCGGAAATCGAGGCGATTCCCCCTTCCTTTGCCCGGCCTCCCGCGATCCAGCGGATGTTCCGGTACATCGAAAGAGCCCGCGCAGCCGCATCCGCGTTGGTGGCCTTGGAATCATTCACGAACGACACGCCACCGTGTTCTCCAACGACCTGGCACCGGTGAGGAAGCCCGGGAAAGCTGGCAAGACCCCGCGGCAAAAGCTTTGGAGCCAGTCCGGAACTCCGGCACACAGCAAAGGCCGCACATGCATTCTGCCAATTGTGCGTGCCCCGGAGGTTCCGAATGTCGCGCAAGTCGACCGACGCGACTTGCCGTCCACGCCGGCGTTCGACCAGGAACCCGTTCTTGACCGAGACCGACCAATCGTCGCCTTCGATCGATCGCCGCGCCGAAATCCGGACCAACGAATCCACTTCCAACAGGTCGTCATCCGCGCGCGCAGCGAGATACTCCCCTTCCATTTCGTCCACGCCAATGACCTGCCGCTCCGGTGCCCCTTCGCTAAACAGTCGGCGCTTTGCGGCAAAGTAACCCCCGACACCACCATGGCGATCAAGGTGATCAGGCGAAAAGTTCACGAACACGGCGATGTCGGGGGTGAGGGTCCGGGCAAGTTCGATCTGGTAAGACGACAGTTCCAGGATCACGAACTCCCCGTCGGAAACGGGTTCGAGATCCAGAACCGGGCGGCCGATGTTCCCACCAACCTGGACCTTCTGCCCCGCCGAATCGAGGAGATGCCCGATCAGGGCCGCCGTCGTCGATTTCCCGTTCGATCCGGTGACGCAGACGAAATACGGGACGACGCCATATTCCCCCAAATCGCCAAATTCCGCATCGTCAATTCCCGCATCGTCAATTCCCGCCGAATTCCAGTTTCTGAAGAACAGTCCAACATCATTGTCGACCGGCACGCCATGCCGCCAGGCCATTTTCACCAGCGGGTGCGGTTCGGGATAGAGATGGGGAACTCCCGGCGACACGACCAGGCATTCAATGTCGGTCCACATTTCGTCCCCGGCCAGTGAATCCACCCGAAACCCCTGACCTCCCGCAGAAACACGGGCCTCCGGCTCGTCATCCCAGCAGATGACCTCGGCCTCCCCCGTAACGAGCGCCCGTGCGGTCGCCCGTCCTGATCGGCCCATCCCCAGGACAGCAACCTTCTGACCGGCGAATTCGCGAACCGGGATCAACGGACCTTGAGAGTTGCGAGGCCGATCAAGGCCAGGATCAGCGAGATGATCCAGAAGCGGATCACGATCTGGGGTTCGGCCCAACCGAGCTTTTCGAAATGATGGTGGATTGGCGCCATCAGGAACACGCGCCGTCCGGTGCGCTTGAAGTAGATGACCTGAATGATGACGGAAAGCGCCTCCATCACGAACAGGCCCCCAACAATTGCCAGCACGATTTCGTGCTTGGTGCACACGGCGACGGCGCCAAGGGCGCCCCCGAGCGCGAGAGACCCGGTGTCGCCCATGAAAACCGCCGCCGGCGGAGCGTTGTACCAGAGGAACCCGAGACCGCTCCCGATCAGTGCCGAAGTAAAGACAAGGATTTCCCCGGTGCCCGGAACGTAGTGGACATCGAGATACTCGGTGAAATCCACGCGGCCCACCGCGTAGGCAATGATTCCCAGCGCCGAACCCGCGACCATCGCAGGCACAATGGCTAGCCCATCGAGACCGTCGGTCAGGTTAACCGCATTGGCGGCACCAACAATGACGATCATGGCGAACGGAAAGAAAAGGTATCCGAGTGACAGCAGGGCATCCTTGAAAACCGGAAACGCCAGTTGCCTGGAGAGCTCCTGCGGATGGACGCCAGCGACCCAGATGCTCGCGACCAACGCGAGGGAAAACCCGAGCAGCAGACGAAGGCGCCCGGACAGCCCGCCATTTGCCTGGCCGCTCCTGATCTTCAGGAAGTCATCAGCGAACCCGATCAGCCCGAACCCGGTCGTGACCAGGAGAATGATCCAGATGTAGTGGTTGTCCGGACGGGCCCACATCAATGTCGACGCGGTCAGGGTTCCAAGAATGAACACCCCGCCCATGGTTGGTGTTCCGGACTTGGCCAGCAAATGGCCCTCCGGACCATCGTCCCTAATCGGCTGGCCGTTTCCCTGGTTGCGCTGCAGGAACCGGATGAATCTTCCGCCGAAGAGGAAGCTCACGACGAGAGCGGTAAGGAATGCGCATCCCGACCGGAAGGTGATATAGCGAAACAGGTTGAAAGCATCGCCGCCATCTGAAAATTCGCTGAGATAAAATAACATCGGGTTCCGTACCTGTGAATTCGAGAGTGCTGTCTATTCCGGGCTTCCAGCGTGCCGAGGACGACGGTCCGAACTTCCCCGGCGCCTGCCTCGCTCAAGACCAGCACACCTGATGGCCTCGACGACCTTGCCCACCATGGTGCCCGCCGAGCCTTTCAGCATGGCGACGTCGCCAGGCGCCAGAAGTTCCGAGATCCTGCCGGCGAGTCTGTCCGCGTCTTCGTGCCATTCGCCGCGTTTGCTCTTTGGCAGGGCATCATGGAGCGAGCGCATCAGGTTGCCAACCGTGTGGATGCTGTCGATTTGCTCCAGTGCCGGATGACGGGCCAGTTGGGCATGTTGCCGCTCTTCGTCGACGCCCAGTTCGAGCATGTCTCCAAGGATGGCAACGCGCCTTCCGGCGTTGCCCGCGGCATCCCGTTTACCCGGGATGGCACTCGCCAACGACTCCAGCGCCGCACTCATCGATGTCGGATTGGCATTGTAGCTTTCGTCAATGATTTCCACGACCCCGCCGTTGTCCTCACGAAAACGCACCCGGAACCTGTTTCCGCGTCCGTCAGGCACCTGCCAGTCAGGCAGAGCGTCAACGGCGTCACCAAGGTCCAGGCCCACTGCATCAACGACGGCAAGAACTCCAAGGAGGTTGAGAGCCAGGTGCGGTACCAGCGCCGAGAGCCGTGCAGTCAATATGCGACCGCGAGCGCGACAGGTAACGACGGTCGACAGTTCGTCCGTTTCGACCGAGACCAGATGGAAATCGGCGCGGTCCGAACGGCCGAATGTCACCACCGTGGCGCCCGCGTCATTGGCTGCCGCCTCCAGGATCCCGAATGTCTCTTGGTCGCGATTGATGATTGCCGACCCTGCAGGCCTGAGCCCGGAAAAAATCTCCGCCTTGGCCCTGGCGATGTCGTCGAGGTTGTCAAACGCGGCCATGTGGACAGGGGCGACCGTCGTGACGAGGGCGACATCGAGATCCGCAAGCCTCGCAAGCGGCGTGATCTCGCCGGGGCGATTCATCCCGATCTCGACGACTGTATGGGTGGCGTCCCGTGGCATGCGTGCCAACGTCAGCGGTACGCCGAGATGATTATTGAAACTGCGTTCTGCTGCATGGACGATCCCCTGCCCGTCCAGCACGGTACGAATCATGTCCTTGGTACCGGTTTTTCCCACCGATCCCGTGACGCCGATGACGATGCCTTTTGCCCTTCGGCGGGCCGCGGCTCCCAGGGACCCCAGTGCCTGCACGGTGTCCTCGACCAAGAGAAGTGGATGGCGTTTCGGCAGATCCGGGGGAATTCGCGACACGATTGCAGCTGCCGCGCCCATCCTGAACGCCTGGTCGATGAACTCGTGCCCGTCCCGTCTGTCGATAATCGCGAAAAAGATCGCCCGATCGATATTCCGCCGCGTATCGATGGAGACATCGTCGGCACGCCAGGGGCGGGTGCTGGTGCCACCCGTCGCACGTTCAGCTTCCCGGAATGTCCAGAGACTGCTCATGTGCGTTTTCCGTCCAGTGCCGCGACCGCGAGGCTTGCCTGTTCCCGGTCATCGAACGGGTGCACGTCGTCGCCGACCACCTGCCCGGCCTCATGTCCCTTGCCGGCGACGAGGAGGGCATCGCCATGATCCAGTGCGACGACGCCTTCAAGGATTGCGCGCGCCCTGTCGCCGATATTCCGTGCATCCGGGCAGCCCCGCATGATCTCGGAACGGATTTCGGCCGGATCCTCATGGCGCGGATTGTCGTCGGTCACGATGACCGCGTCGGCCTGGCGCTTGGCCGCAGCGCCCATCAGGCAGCGTTTCCCCGGGTCCCGGTCTCCGCCTGCTCCGAAGACAACTGTGATCCTGCCCCGGACATGCGGCCTCAACGCCCTCAACGCGACCTCGAGCGCGTCCGGCGTATGGGCGTAGTCGACGAACACCGCGGCGCCATTGTCGCGTACTGCCGCGAGTTGCATACGCCCCGGCACGGTCTCGAGGGAATCCAGGACAGAAAGCACGCGCTCCGGTTTCTCACCGCACATGATCGCGAGGCCTGCCGCGACGAACACGTTCTCGGCCTGGAACCCTCCAATCAGTCCCAACCGCAATCCGGCTGTGCGGCCCTGAAACGCGTACCGGATCGACTGCCCGGTTTCGTCGAACCGCTCATCCAGGATGGTCAGGTCGCCGTCGCCGCCACGCCCGATCAGGAACAGGTCGTGCCCCCGGCCCCGGGCGATTCCGACGACGGCGCCCGCGCGATCGGCTGACAGGTTGACGACAACCGATCCGCCCGCGGGCAGGACCTGGGAAAAAAGACGGGCCTTTTCAGAAAAATAGCTGTCAAGGTCGTCGTGATAGTCGAGGTGGTCGCGGGAAAAACTCGAGAACGCCGCGGCCTTGAACTCGACGCCATCGAGACGATACTGGGAGAGGCCGTGGCTCGACGCCTCCAGCACGGCATGGGTGACCTGCTGCTCGCGCATGGCCGCGAGAAACCCGTGAAGCGTTACGGGATCCGGAGTCGTGTGACGGAGAGAAGCCCGCAGCGCGCCATCGATCCCGAGTGTCCCCACGTTGGCAGCCCGATTTCCCAGCCGTTCCCAGATCTGGCGGGTAAAATGGGCGATGGACGTCTTGCCATTTGTTCCGGTGACTGCTGCCACGGTCGGGGGCTGCTTGGCGAAAAACCTGGCCGCCGCCGCGCTCAGGGCGAGCCTCGGGTTTTCCGCGACGATAAACGGGATGTGCTCCGGGGGGGCGTCACTTGCAGCAAGCTCGAATCCGCAAGGATCGGTCAGCACCGCGGCCGCTCCGTTCTCGATGGCGTCACGAACAAAAACCGCACCGTGGACATTCGAGCCGGGCAATGCGGCAAAAAGATCCCCGCTTCGCAGTTCGCGGCTGTCAACGGACAGTCCTCTGAGGCCCTCGACCCGGGCAGAGC
>JAPOVX010000054.1 GCA_026707935.1 Paracoccaceae bacterium | reverse complement strand
TGCATGGTATTGTACCAGTTCGTAGCAGCCTCATCGCAGGCCTCGCTCCATGGCAAATCCACGTCGGTGACATGTGCGCCGGCTTCGCGGAATCGGTCCAGGGCAGCACGCGTATTGCGGCGTACCTCGATGTCGACCGGCCGGTATCCCAAATTCATCGAGAAGGCGATCTTGACACCGTCGAGGCGCCCGGCTTTGCGCGGCAAGACCACCATTTCGCGCAAGCTGTCATGGTCCCTCGGATGCGCACCCGACACGATGTCCTGCACCAGGGCAAGGTCGGCAATCGAACGCGCCAGCGGACCGCAGTGATTGTAACGGTCAAAGTTTGCGGGCGGGCCATCGGGATTGCGGCCATGAGGCGGTTTGAATCCTGCGACGCCGCAGCAGCTGGCCGGAATCCTGATGGAGCCGCCGATATCCGTACCGGTTGCGATGGGGGCGAACCCGGCCGCGACGGCGGCGCCTGATCCTCCTGAAGATCCTCCGGTACCGTACTCGGGATTGAAAGGATTGACTGTGTTGCCCCAGGCCAGGCTGCGGCAGACGCCGGAAATGCAGAACTCGGGTGTCGTGGTACGTGCCAGGATGATCGCCCCGGCATCCTGAAGGCGCTCCACCATCGGATCCGATATCTTGTCAGGAGCAGCATCCAGAAAGAGCAGGGAACCGTGTGTCGTACGTTTGCCTTTGACCCGCTGGGCATCCTTGACCAGGACGGGCACACCGAACAAGGCGCCTTCGTTGGTGCGCTCGGCATAGGCCCTGTCCGCCATGTGCGCCTGTTGCAGGGCCTCGTCGAAATAGGTATCGGCCAATGCGTTGATTGTCGGATTGATCTGCCCAATCCGTTCGATCAGAGCCTCGATCAGCGTGGTTGGGGTCAGGCTGCCATCCCGAAAAGCTTCGACGGCTTCGGTTGCCGAGAGATAACACAGGTCTAGGTTTTTGGCTGTCTTGCGCACCGCGCACCGCGTCATGTCAGGTTTTTGAGGCAGGATTCCGCAGGAATCGACTCACGGACCCGAATCTGGATTCTCATGTTCCCCGGTCTTGTCCTACGCCTTGTACACTGTTCCGCGCGAGATCCCCAGATCGCGGGCGATCCCGGTCGGTGACGGGCCTTCGGCAAGAAGGTGCCTGATCGCGTCCTTGCCAATCTTCCGATACCGGCCTCGACAGGTGCCCCGCTGTCCGTCCGCGGCAATTCCTTCGGTTTGATGTTCACGGCGCAGGTCCGTCTCGTACGCGGCGGCGACGCCGGGCACGTCGAAATACGCATTGCCAGTAACGGTCGAAGTCTTCATGGGCTGTTCGGTGGCGGCGCGACCGGTGCCGTTTTCCCTGAGCTTCGCGACAATGACCTGGCGGTCCCGCGGTGCACGTGCCGAGCGGTCGATACGCATGACCACCGGTGTCCCGGACGGACGGATGGAGTCGGGGATGGTCCCGAATTCGAGGCGGCGTTCGACGCTGGAGCCGTCGCCGGGTTCGGTCCGGATTCCTGCGCAACCGGTGCCTTGAGTTCAGCGTCCCGGGCATCGAGGTTCCGGTTCACGGTCGAGATCTTTGCTGGGCGGATTCGGGCGGTTGAACCGTTGGTTTTGGACCTGCCTCGGGCGTTCTTTGTGAACCACGTCGAAAACGGCCCTCAATGAAGACGAAATGGCGGTGATCGCGGGTTCGATGCCCGGCCGCTCGATTGAAGGTGAATGTCAGTTGATCTTGACGATCTTGCCCGGGTTCATGACGTCGCCGGGATCGATTGCGCGCTTGAGGTCCGCCATGATCGCCCAGGCGTCGCCATGCTCTTCTGCCATGAAAGGTATCTTGCCGACGCCTATTCCGTGCTCGCCGGTTATCGTGCCGCCAAGACGGAGCGCCCGGTGGTTCATCTTGCCGGCCAGTTCCTTTGCGACCGCCAATTCATCCTGGCTTTCGGGGTCAATGAGCAGTGCGGCGTGAAAGTTGCCATCCCCGACGTGGCCGACGATCGGGCCATCGATCGGACTGGCCTCGATCTCGGCGGCGGTCTCGGAAATCGCCTCGGCAAGACGGGAAATCGGTACGCAGACATCGGTCGTGACGACCCGGCATCCCGGCCGCATGGCCTTTGCGGCAAAATAGGCATTGTGCCGAGCGCGCCAAAGTGCGCTGCGGTCTTCGGCCGTTGTTGCCCATTCGAACGCGCTCCCTCCAAAGGAAGAGACCAGGTCGGCGACGGTTGCCTCCTGTTCGGCAATCGCGCCCGGAGTCCCGTGAAACTCCATGAACAGGTGCGGTTTCTCAGGCAGGTCCATGTCCCGGTCCCAGGCGTTGAGAGCCCGAACCATGGCGGTGTCGGCCAACTCAATCCGGGCAATGGGCACCCCCAGCTGTATGGTTGCAATGACCGTGCGGACACAGGAATCGACATCGTCGAACGCGCAAACCGCCGACGAAATCGATTCGGGCTGCCCATGCAACTTGAGGGTGAGTTCGGTTATGATCCCGAGGGTACCCTCTGATCCGACAAAAAGGGCAGTCAGGTCATACCCGGCGGAGCTCTTTCGTGCGCGATTCCCGGTACGAATGATCCGGCCGTCACCCATGACAACTTCCAGTGCCAGAACGTTGTCCTTCATCGTCCCGTATCGAACGGCGGTCGTCCCCGAAGCGCGGGTCGATGCCATTCCGCCCAGCGTGGCGTTGGCGCCGGGATCGATCGGAAAGAACAGCCCGGTTGCGCGAAGTTCGGTGTTGAGTTGTTCCCGGGTAACCCCGGGCTGAACGATGACATCCATGTCGTCCGGATTGATGCCCAGGACTGTGTCCATGCCGGCCATGTCGAGCGATATTCCGCCCCGAATGGCCAACGCGTGTCCTTCGAGAGACGTCCCGACGCCTCTCGCAATGACTGGGCAGCCTTCATCGGCGCAGATCCGGACGACACGCGCGACATCCTCGGTTGATTTCGGGCGAACGACCGCATCGGGAGGCGTTACCCTGAAATACGATTCGTTTTGCCCATGTTCCATGCGTATCGCCATTGACGTCGAAACCTGCCTGCCGAGTTTCTCGGAAAGACGCCCTATGGCCGAATCAATCGACATTTCCAGTGCTCCCGTGAATCCCGTTCCAGGTTGGGCGAAGCGGACCCGATATCATCCGCTTGCCGGACTTGATGCGTAAACCGGTAGCGTCACCCATGTGCAGGCAACCGTTCCACCACGGCATCCGCGACCACTCTGCTGTCATATGGCGGCCGGTTCAACCCTGGTGATCTTGCGGCATGCGCAATCGAGCCAGGCCGCAGTCTTGGGAGTACAGTGCGGCGACAGGGTTTCGAATACGGTTTCATGGTAGGAATCCAGCCATTCGATTTCATCCCGGTCCAAAAGGGATGAATCGATCAGCCGGTGTTCCAGCGGCGCCAGCGTCAATGTCCTGAACTCCAGCATTTCCCGTTCTGCCGAACCGGATTCCCATCGGCGAACCGCAAGCAGGTTTTCGATCCTGATTCCGAACCGGTTCTTGCGGTAAAAGCCGGGTTCGTTCGACACGATCATGCCAGCTTCAAGCGGAACGTCCGAACGGCGCGATATGGCGTGCGGACCCTCGTGAACATCGAGATACGCGCCAACTCCATGCCCCGTGCCATGGCCATAGTCCATCCCCGATCCCCACAACGGTACGCGCGCGATTGCGTCGATGTGGCATCCGGCGATTCCGCCGCCCGGCCAGCGGAGCCGCGACATGGCGATCATGCCTTTGAGAACCAGGGTATAGGCAAGGATCACATGCTCACTTGGAGTGCCGAAAACAAGAGTCCGGGTAATGTCCGTGGTGCCGTCTTCGTATTGTCCGCCACTGTCGATGACGACGACATCATTGTCATTTAACCTGCGATTCGAGGATTCGGTTACCCGGTAGTGGATGATCGCTCCGTTGGGACCGGATCCGCAAATCGTGTCGAATGCGATGTCCTTCAGTTCTCCGGTCGCTCTGCGGCAACTCTCGAGTTTCCGGACCAGGTCGATTTCGGAGAGGGTCTGGTCGCGTGGCACGTCGGCAAGCCATGACAGGAATTCGGCGAACGCGATACCGTCTCGTCGATGGGCCGCTTCGATTCCCTTCAATTCCGTTTCGTTCTTGACGGCTTTCGCCAGAACGATCGGATCACGGGCACGAACGACCGTCGCACCGGAATCGATAACACGGCGGAAAAGGCGGTCCGGCGTCCGCGCGGGATCGACCATGACAGGTCCGGGCAGGCTTTCGAGGAATCCGTCGAGGGAAGCGGGAGGATGAATCGTGACCTCTGATCCCAGGTGAGCCTTGAGGCTCTCGTCCGCCACTTCTTCTTGCATGAACAGGTCGACGGCACCGTTTTCCCCGATGACGGCAAAGGCCAGGGTGACCGGCGTCCTCTCGATATCGGAGCCGCGCGTGTTCAAGAGCCACGCGATCGAATCCGGTCTGGTGACCAGGGCGTTTCGGCAGCCCTTAACGCGGAGCTTCTCGGCAATGCTGTTCCTCTTGTCCCATGACGAACGCCCCGCCCGGTTCACCGGGTAAGGCCTCATCGGGTACCTTGGCCGTACCGGACGGTCGGTCCAGATTCGGTCAACCAGGTTGTCGCACGGGCAAAGGCAGCAGTTCCGAGCCAGTGACGTGATTTTCTCGACCAGATTTTCGATCCATGACCGGCTGTGCAGCCAGGGATCGTAACCGATCAACCGGGCAGTCCCCCTGTCATCGCCGGCCGCCAGGCATGCGATGATCCGGTCGAAGTCGTGCGAAACGACCGTGAAAAGGTTCGAATCGGCCTCGAGTCCGGCTTGAACCGTGTAGCGGCCGTCAACGAACAGTTGCGCGGTTTCGCCAAGTACGATCAACAGACCGGCAGATCCCGTGAACCCCGTCATCCAGGCCAGCCGGCGGTCTGCGGGACCCTGTCCACTGCCCAGCCACGGGTCCGCCGACGGCACGAGGAATCCGTCGAGTTCTTCCTTGCGTATCTCTCGCCGGAGCATGTCGAGGCGTTCCCCCCCGACCTCGGGAGCGGCGTTGGGCGTGAAGTTCTGAAACATCAGGCGGCTGGGCAGGAGCGAATCTGCCCCGCCGAAACCGGGTCGCGATCGAATAGCGCGGCAAGTTGCTCGGTCATCACCCCGGCGAGCTGTTCGGCGTCCGTGATCGTGACTGCGCGCCTGTAGTACCTGTTGACGTCATGGCCGATCCCGATGGCGATGAGCTCGACGACCCGCCTGTCCTCGATCATTGCGATGACGTCCCGAAGGTGTTTTTCGAGGTAGTTCGCGGAATTGACCGACAAGGTGCTGTCGTCCACCGGCGCGCCGTCCGAGATGACCATCAGGATGTGCCGCTGTTCCGTCCGCCGGACAATTCTGCGGTAAGCCCATTCGAGAGCCTCGCCGTCAATGTTCTCCTTGAGGATCCCTTCCTTCATCATCAGCCCGAGACCAGGCCTGGCGCGCCGCCACGGGGCTTCCGCGGCCTTGTAGACGACGTGCCGAATGTCGTTCAATCTCCCGGGCGTTTGCGGCCTCCCGGCAGCCAACCACTTTTCCCGTGATTTCCCGCCTTTCCATGCCCGTGTCGTGAATCCGAGGATTTCGCACTTGACCTGGCACCGTTCCAGCGTTTGTGCGAGCACGTCGGCACAGATCGCGGATATCGAGATGGGACGCCCCCGCATGGACCCGGAATTGTCCAGAAGGATCGTGACGACCGTATCAAGGAACTTGATGTCCCTTTCGACCTTGAATGACAAGGGAGTCGTCGGATTTGCAACGATGCGCGCCAACCGCCCCGTGTCCAGGATTCCTTCTTCCATGTCGAACTGCCATGACCTGTTTTGCTGAGCCTGCAACCGTCGCTGCAACCGGTTTGCCAGCTTGGACACGGCGCCTTTCAAGGGTTCGAGTTGCTGGTCCAGGTACGAACGCAGGCGTTCCAGTTCTTCCGGTTCTGCAAGTTCACTCGCGGATACTTCCTCGTCGAATTCGGTGGTAAAAACCCTGTAGTCCGGATCGGCGTCCGAAATTGGCAGGATTACGGGCGGGTCGGGCGGAGTTTCCGCGTCCGAGGCGTTCTCGGTGTCATCCTCGTCCGAGACGTCTCCGTCGGTGTGTATCATTTCGACATCCGAGTCGTCCCTGTCTTCGGCTGAATCAGGCTGCAACTCCA
The DNA here is from genome assembly GCA_026707935.1 of Paracoccaceae bacterium. Classification (GTDB taxonomy): domain Bacteria; phylum Pseudomonadota; class Alphaproteobacteria; order Rhodobacterales; family Rhodobacteraceae; genus JAPPHA01. The sequence continues at coordinate 40,278 of JAPOVX010000054.1, read as the reverse complement.
TGTCATCGGACGGACCTTCTTCGGAAGCGGAATCTCCATCTCCACCGTCGTCTGCCTCTTCCGGATCTTCGGGGTTTTCGGGCGCGTCCGCGTCCGGATCCTGACCGAGCTGCTCGCCGAATCCTAGATCGCTGATCAGCTGCCTGCTCAGGCGCCCAAAATCCTCCTGGCACTCCAGCACCGAATCGATCCTGTCCAGCGTCTCGCCCGCATGTTCCTCGATGTGTCCCCGCCACAGTTCCACCACGTGCGCAGCAACGGATGGGAGCTTGCGCCCGGTCGCGCGTTGCCGGATGAGATGCCCGACCGCGGTTGCCAGGGGAACGGAGGCCACGTCTTCCGGGTCGCTCGGCACGAAACTCTTGAGATCCGCGGAAATCTTGGCGTCGATATTTGCGGCACATCCCGGCATCGCCCGGACGCCAAGGGCCTCGCAGCGCGCGGTTTCCATGCACTCGTACAGTTCCCTGGCCGTCGGCCCTTCGGGCGCCAAGTGCCTGTGAGTCGACTCGTCATGAAATCTCAGCTTGAGTGCGAGCGCGTCAGCGGTTCCGCGGATTCGCAGGATCGAGTCGTCGTTCAACCGGCGCGGAAAATGCGGCAACCTGATCGCGTCGCCCGAAACCCCGGGCGAATCCGCGCCAAAAGTGACATCGAGTTCAGGCCGATTGGCCATCGCCCGGGTCGCTTCGGTCAGGGCCTTCTTGAATGGATCCGACGGGGGTTGGCTGGCTCCGGTCATGGCGTTTTCGATCCGGGAGTCGAATTGATTTAACCCAGGCTGATTGACGCAGCGCTTTCGGGCAGTTCCTGGTCAAAGCAACGCTGGTAGAACTCCGCGACCGTTGCTCGTTCGAGTTCGTCACATTTGTTGAGAAACGTCAGGCGGAAAGCGAAGCCCAGATCGCCGAAGATCCGTGTGTTCTCTGCCCAGGAAATCACCGTTCTCGGAGACATGACGGTGGAAATGTCACCGTTCATGAAAGCGGTTCGGGTCAGGTTCGCAACGGTGACCATCCGGGCAACTTCTCCAGGTGATTCTTTCGGACACTTTGCCTCGACGATTTTGCATTCGGCGTCATGGCTCAGGTAGTTCAACGTGGCGACCATGGACCAGCGGTCCATTTGTCCCTGATTGATTTGCTGCGTTCCGTGGTAGAGTCCGGTCGTATCGCCGAGCCCGACCGTGTTGGCGGTCGCGAACAGGCGGAAGTAGGGGTGCGGATGGATGACCTCGTTCTGATCGAGGAGCGTCAGCTTCCCGTCAACTTCTAGAACGCGTTGAATCACGAACATGACGTCCGCCCGGCCGGCGTCGTATTCGTCAAACACGATGGCAACCGGATTTCGGAGTGCCCAGGGCAGGATGCCTTCGTGGAATTCCGTGACCTGCTTGCCATTCCTGATCTTGATCGCGTCCTTGCCGATCAGGTCGATGCGACTGATGTGGCTGTCGAGGTTGACCCTGGCGCAGGGCCAGCGCAACCGTGCGGCAACCTGTTCGATATGCGTTGACTTCCCGGTCCCGTGGTATCCCTGAATCAGGACCCGGCGATTATGGGCGAAGCCGGCGAGGATCGCGTGCGTGGTTTCCGGGTCGAATCGGTAACTGTCGTCGATCGGCGGAACCCTCTCGCCGGGGTCTGCAAACGCGTAGACTTCCATATTGCTTTCGAAGCCGAAAGCCTCGTCAACTCTCACCCGCAGGGTGGGGTGTGCGACCGCTTCTAGACTCCCGTCCGCCATATTCGATTCCGTCTTCGTGCTAATTGAGAAAAAAATGCAGGCCGGACGCTTAGTGGAACAATATCGGTTGAGGTGCAAGTAGCAGCTCTTTCCGGAAGCTGGCTTTCTCTTGTGGTCGTCGATTCCTGTTTCGTCAGCCGGATCAACGGTTTTCCGTGAGTTCCTGCGTCATGCAGGAGGTCGTGGGCCGTGCCAAAACGCGCCGTGCTGCCGTAATCCTTCGAGAGTTCAATCAATGCGCTTGACCGGTCTCCCGGAAGGTACCTGGCAGCTGCACCCGAATTCGCGGCATGACCGGAGTCGTTTTGCTGGAACCGATGGCCCCGGGGGCCGTTAACGCAAGTCAATCCCGAAAGCCGGGACTCTTCCGGATCTGCTCCCAGGCCCAGACAACATCCTGGAGACGGGCTTCTTCGGTCCGGTCTCCGCCGTTCAGGTCAGGATGCAGGTCCTTCACAAGCTGCTTGTACTGCTTGCGAATGGATTCCATTGACCAATGGTCCCGTGCATCGAGAATGTCGAGCGCCCGTCGTTCCACGGGCGACAGTTTGCGTGCATTTCCCAGACGGTTGCCCGGACCCGGATTTTGTGTCGAGTTCAAGCCAAGTACGTCAAGCGGGTCGTCGACTCCGAAGCGGTCCCATGCCACCGAGGCGCCGCGTGGTTCGGAGTCACCCCAGGGAGCATCATCGTCTTCCGGGCCCTCGTCTCCGGTTGCAACGGAATCACCGTGGTTGTCGAAGAAGTTCCACCTGAGATTGTATTGTCGTGCATGGCGGCGGCAGTACCAGGTCACGCCGGGCTTCTGGTCCGGATGTTTTGGAGCACGGTACTTGCCCGGCTCGTCGCATCCCGGGTGTTCGCACTTCCGGACGGACGTCTCGAATGCTCCGGACATTCCACGCCGCGACCGGGCGCGACGGCGCTTGTAGGCTGATACCGAAATATCGTATTCGAAGGGCGACCCCTTGGTCATCACACCACCCGGCGATTTCGAATTCGGATTCGGCAGCATACACGATTGAGACGATTATCCTAGCAAGAATCGTCAGAAATCCTGGAGCTATTCATGGGCCGAAAGGACAGGATGGAGAAGGTCTTGAGGCGGGAATTCGACCCGGCTGCCCTCGAGATTATTGACGAAAGCGCTGCGCATCGTGGTCACGCCGGTTACAGGGAAGGTGGCGAGACCCATTACAGGGTGCGTATTCGTGCCGTATCGCTTGGTGGTCTGAGCCGCGTAGAACGCCAGCGGCGAATTTATCGATCGCTTTCGGCAGAGTTTTCGTCGGGCCTCCATGCACTGTCGCTGGATGCCGACGGTCTTGGACCGTGATGCCGAATAGACGTCGTCCGGTCGGCCCCGGTGCCTGGGCACCCTGGTGAAAGAGGCCCCGAGAGCTGGCGGACTCCCGTGCTTCGCAAACGGTTTGGTGGTCCGGTCAAACCAAAGGTTCAGGATCTGCCGACCGGCGGCGCGGGACGAAACGCGGTTTCGTCATCAGGAAGGGGCCTGGACGTAATCGAAGGCATCGGTCTGACCCCGGGTTCCGGCCGGCCAAGGTCTGCTGGTGGTCCGTTGTCTTCGGGGCCAACCATCGGCGGACCAAAATCGTGGTGGATCGGGTCATCGTAGGCTATCGGTCGCCGAAAAACCAAAAAGGAAGCAACCTCGACAACCTTGGTTCGGAACAATCCCGACCTGTATTCGATCGGGAATGTATCGGTTCGCACATACTCCCAGCCTTCCTGTGCCGCATTGTTCAACTGTTCCGTCAGGCCGATGGCAAGCCTGGTATTGGGACAACGAACACCCCGGATACGTCCAGGTTGACGCGGGGCCGGTTCCATCTTGTATTCGTGCTGCATCTTTTTTTGACCTGGCTGTATCGGGCAGAAACTTGCTTCCTGCGCGGTCGGGCATTTTCCTGAGTATCAGTTTACTTCAGCAGCCTCGACCGCAACAACTCGTTTACTAGTTTTGGATTGGCTTTTCCACCGGTTGCTTTCATGACCTGGCCGACGAACCACCCGAGGACCTTTGGATTGCTCCTGAGTCTTTCAGCCTGATCAGGAGAAGAGGCTACGATCTCGTCAACCACTGATTCGATCGCCGACGGGTCCGTGACCTGCTTCATCCCGCGGCGCTCGACGATCTCGGAGGGATCGCCACCTTCGGTCCAGACAATCTCAAACAGTATCTTGGCGATCTTGCCGGAGATTTCCTCGGTGGAGATCAGATCGAGAATGTCCCCCAGTTGACTGGCAGAAACCGGGCAATCCTCGATGGACCAGCCTTCCTTGTTCAGCCGCCCGAACAGTTCATTGACAACCCAGTTGGCAGCGAGTTTCCCGTCCCTGCCGCCGGCAACCGCTTCGAAGTAATCGGCATCGGCGACCTCTGCGGTGAGCACGCCCGCATCATACTCGCTCAGGCCGTAATCGCGGACGAAACGGGAACGTTTCTCGTCAGGCAGTTCCGGCAGGGCTTCGGCGATGGCGTCGATGCGGGACGGATCAAGCTGCAGCGGCAGGAGATCGGGGCATGGAAAATACCGGTAGTCCTGGGCCTCTTCCTTGGAACGCATGGACCGGGTTTCGGAGCGGTCGGGGTCAAACAGCCTGGTCTCCTGGCTAACCGTACCGCCGTCCTCGAGAATTCCCGCCTGCCTCCGGGCCTCGCTTTCAATTGCCTGCTGTATGAACCTCATGGAGTTCATGTTCTTGATTTCGCAACGTGTTCCGAGGCGGGCGTGATCACCGGTTTCGCGATACGCCTCGTGTTCTCCGGGTCGGCAGACGGACACGTTGACATCAGCGCGCAGGCTGCCTTCCTGCATGTTGCCGTCGCAAGTCCCGAGGTAACGCATTATCTGCCGCAGTTTGCCGAGGTATGCCGCGGCTTCGTCAGGTCCCCGGATGTCCGGACGGCTGACTATTTCCATCAGCGCGACGCCGGTGCGGTTGAAATCGACGAAGGAGTTTTCAGGGTCCATGTCGTGGACGGACTTTCCGGCATCCTGTTCCAGATGAATACGTTCTATGCGTACGCGTCTCACCGATCCCGGACCGACGTTGACGAGCACCTCTCCTTCTCCGACGATCGGATGGTACAGTTGCGAAATCTGGTATCCTTGCGGCAGGTCGGGGTAAAAATAGTTCTTGCGGTCGAACTGGCTGAAACGGTTGATCTTTGCCCGGAGCCCCAACCCTGTGCGTATCGCCTGGTCGATGCAGAATTCGTTCACGACCGGCAGCATTCCGGGCATGGCGGCGTCGACGAAGGACACGTTGATATTGGGGCTTGCTCCGAAGGATGTCGAAGCTCCGGAAAACAGTTTCGAATTCGAACTGACCTGGGCATGGACTTCCATGCCGACGACGACCTCCCATTCGTTCCTGGCCGCTCTGAACTTCCAGGGCGTCGGCTCCCGTTGCCGGGTCTCGGTCGCTGATTTGCTTGGATGAGTCATTGACCGTAGACGCCCCCGTCTGCCTTTTGGGGTTTCGTTAATAGTTCCGGTGAATCTGCCTCGCAAGTACCGGTACTCGCTGTTTTTTGCCATACTTGTTCCCGGGGCCAACCCTCCAAGTATTGGACTATCGATGACTGCAGCGCCTCGCAGCATATCCGTCGTGATCGTGATACGATTGAACTGGAGTTCTGATGCGGGTCAGAGATTAACTGAATCGTATCAGTATGATACGTGAATCGGGACTGTCACTGTCTGCATTCGAACGGTTAATCCGGCCGGATCCGCCTTCACACGGCTGCGATGTCCTTCAGTAGATCGAGGGCCTTTTTCTGCGAGGCATTCGCCTGGTTGGTCAGCTCAACGATGGTTCCGCGACCATCGTCGGATCCCGCAATGCTGTGGGAGGAGCGGACGATGGTTGACCGGCTGTCGTGAAGGGACCGAAAGCTGTGGGCACCGCTGCCGTCCGGCAGGGTGTCGGCAAGAACCCTGGTCAGTGCCGGCTCCGAACGCCGGGAGGGCAGGACCGGATCCCCGGTCTCGTCGGGTTCGGTGTCGGTGTAGCACCGGGGGGCCCATGCCTTGCGCATGTGCCATTCGACGAGGGAGGCGAGCATGCAGATGAAGACATGGGCGCGGACCCGGCGTTAGAGGCGGTGGAATTTGGGCCGGACCTGGTGTAAGATCTCTATCAACCCTTGCACGTATCCGCCTGAGTGTTTTCTGTCGAAACTGCACGCGGCGGTCCCGAACGTGATTTCGCGCACGACAAGGTTGCCGTTCCCGGATATCTGGACTACCCACCGAAAGTTGGCCAAACAGCTCGACCGGTCTCGAAGCAGAACAATTCTAGGGGAGTCACCGTGGAAAGGATAGGCAAGGCCGAATTGCAGGTCGGTAGGGAACTTGCGGACTTCATCGACCAGGAAGTGTTGCCGGGAACCGGAATCGAACCTGCCCGGTTCTGGCAGGGATTCTCCGCCCTGGTCCACGGATTCGGCGAAGAGCAAAAGAAGCTCCTCGGGAAACGCGAAGAACTGCAGGGCAAGATCGACCAATGGTACCTGGATCGCCGCGGAAATCCTGCAAATGCCGAAGAGACCAGGATGTTTCTCGAAGGGATCGGATATCTGCTTCCGGACGGCCCCGATTTTCAGATCGAAACCGAGAACATTGACGAAGAAATTTCAACCGTTGCAGGTCCCCAGCTCGTCGTCCCCGCGTCAAACGCCCGTTATGCATTGAATGCCGCCAACGCCCGATGGGGGTCCCTTTACGACGCGCTCTACGGGACCGATGCCCTGGGCCGGGCCATGGGAGACGGCTACGATCATGCACATGGCGCCAGGGTCATTCGCTGGGCGCGCGCGTTTCTCGACCGGGCAGTTCCCCTGGACGGCGCCAGTCACGCCGACGTCGACTCCTATGTCCATGCAGGCGGTCGTCTCTCCGCCCGGGTTTCCGGCAGGAGTTTCGGGTTGAGGGACCGTGACCAGTACTGTGGCTACCAGGGCGATGATTCCGATCCCGACGCCATTATTCTGAAAAACAACGGATTGCACATTCTGGTTCGGATCGATGCGGGCGATACGGTCGGCCGTTCGGACAAGGCAGGTGTTGCGGACATGCTGCTGGAATCTGCCCTGACAACGATCATCGATTGCGAGGATTCGGTAGCCGCCGTGAACGCGGCCGAAAAAACCGTGGTCTATCGAAATTGGCTCGGTCTGATGAAAGGAGACCTTGAGGCAGAGTTCCTGAAAGCGGGCCAGCAGCGTCGCCGCAGATTGAAGGATGACATTTCTTATGTCTCCGCGGAAGGCTTGCCTGCCGCTCTTCGAAGGAGGTCACTGCTGCTCGTCCGCAACGTCGGGCTCCTGATGACGAGCCCCGCGATCCTGGATCGAAACGGCGATGAGGTCCATGAATCCCTGATGGACGGGATGTGCACGATCCTGATCGCCAGGCACGATTTGAACAAGGCGGTGGAAAGCGGAAACTCCAGGCATGGATCCGTCTACGTGGTCGTGCCAAAGCTCCATGGCCCGAAGGAAGTTGCCTATGTCGATCGCGTATTCACCGAAATCGAAAATGTGCTCGATCTGCCGCGCAACACGGTGAAGATCGGCATCATGGACGAAGAACGGCGGACTTCCGTCAATCTCAAGTCCTGCATTCGAGCCGCCAGGGCGCGGGTCGCGTTCATCAACACCGGATTCCTTGACCGGACAGGCGATGAAATCCACACGGCCATGGAAGCCGGCGCTTTCCTCAGGAAGAGTGACATTCGTACCCAGCCCTGGATCACGGCCTACGAGGACCGGAATGTCGATATCGGGCTGGCTTGCGGGTTTTCCGGTAAGGCCCAGATCGGCAAGGGCATGTGGGCAGCGTCAGACCTGATGCGCGACATGCTCGATCAGAAATCCGGCCATCCCCACGCCGGTGCCAATTGCGCCTGGGTTCCCAGCCCGACAGCTGCAACATTGCACGCGACGCACTACCACGGAATCGACGTTTTCGCGCGGCAGGACGAGATCGCGGCGATGGGGAGCCGCGGAAAGCTGGCCGACCTCCTGAACGTACCGCTTGCCGGCGGCGCCAACTGGTCTAGTCGTGAAATTCAGGCCGAGATCGACAACAACGCACAGGGGATTCTCGGTTATGTGGTCCGGTGGGTGGATCAAGGCATCGGATGTTCCAAGGTCCCGGATATCAATGATGTCGCCCTGATGGAGGACCGGGCCACGTGCCGGATTTCCTCGCAGATGCTGGCCAACTGGATGCACCATGGTGTCGTCTCCGAAGACCAGGTCATGGACGCGCTGCGGCGAATGGCGGTAAAGGTTGATGCCCAGAACGCGGATGATCCGAACTACACGTCAATGGCGCCGGACTTCGACGGATTCGCATTCATGGCAGCTTGCGATCTCGTTTTCGGAGGCACGAAGGCGCCATCGGGTTACACCGAGCCGGCGCTTCATGCGCGTCGGCTTCAGGTCCTGGAAGCGGCGGAAAGCGAAGGTGTAGTTCATGGGTGAAATTCCAATAATCGAGGCTCGGAAGATAGTTGCCGGCACGCTCACGAGCGGCCGGGAACGACGCCTGAAACCACTCACCGTCGCCATCCTCGATACCGGCGGTCACGTGAAAGCAGTCGAACGGGAGGACGGTGCGTCACCGGGGCGTTTTGCCATCGCGATGGGCAAGGCCTACGGGTGCCTGATGCTCGGCATCGGTGGACAGGCCATGATGGCCAGGGCTGAACAGCAACATTATTTCGTTTCGGCGATGAACGGGCTGTTCGGTGGCCGGGTCGTGCCGGTCCCGGGAGGCGTACTGGTTCGGGACCGGAACGGAGATATCGTCGGTGCGGTCGGCGTTTCCGGCGATCTTTCCGAGAACGATGCGGCTGCCGCGGTGGAGGGTATTGAATCGGCGGGATTTTCGGCCGAGCCGTGACTGCCTGTCCGTGGTTGACCGGGATCGATCCGGGTCGTACCGGATCTTGACCTGGCCGGAGGATCGGTCCGGCGACTTCCGGTCGTCGTGAGTTGGCAAATTGCAGAAACGACACGTGTGCAAAGTGGAGGAAACGATCTCGAACGGCAAGCCGATTGTCGGCGTCAGCGGCAACGGATACCTGATTGACGGAGAGTATCCGGTCCAGGCCAGCGGCGTTCACAACATCGAAGCGATTTCAGAGGTAGCCGGTGCCGTCGCGCTGATCCTGCCGTCGCTGCCGCATGTCAACACGATCCCTGACATCCTCGGCGTGTGTGACGGGTTCGTGTTTACAGGTGCGCGTCCGAATGTTCATCCGGAAGAGTACGGAGAGATGCCGACGAGCGCGCACGGGATGTTTGATCGGGCGCGCGACAAGCTTGCGCTTCCCCTGATCAGGGCAGCCGTCGAGGCGGGGAAACCGGTGCTCGGAATCTGCCGTGGATTCCAGGAGATGAACGTCGCGTTCGGTGGAACCCTGTATCCGGAAATCCGCGACTTGCCGGGACGGATGAATCACAGGATGCCGCCAGACGGTACCCTGGGCGAGAAATTTGCGCACAGGCACGAAGTCACGCTCGACGAGGAGGGTGTCTTTGCCCGGATCTTCGGTTCGAGCACGGTTACGACAAACTCCTTGCACGGGCAGGGGATCAAGCAGCCTGGAGCACGAATCGTCGTGGAAGGCCGTGCTCCGGACGGGACGGAAGAGGCGATCCGGGTTCGGGACGCGCCCGGTTTCGCGCTGGCGGTTCAGTGGCACCCGGAATGGCATGCGTCAAAGGACCCCGTATCCCGCCTTCTTTACGAGGCGTTTGGAGCGGCGTTGAGGAATGCGAAAGCCATCTTCCCTGGGGTTGACCAGTAGCCGGTTGAACGGTGCGACCGACAGTACGCTCGGGTGAATCGAGGTCATTCCGGACGGCGCCGGGGCACATCGAGAGGATCGGGCGGCAGGGACCGAACCATGCGAACCAGCTTGAGAGTTTCCGTAGCGCAACTGACGTCCTCGAACAGGCACGATGCCAATATCGAATTGATGAAAGCTGCAGCCGTCGCGGCCGGGAAAGACGGTGCCGACCTGTTGACCTTGCCGGAAGTCTCCGGCCTGATGAACCAGGACGGTGCCGACGCGAAACGGCACGTCACCTGGCCCGGGGACGATCCCTACATTGCCGCATGCCGTGTTCAGGCGGCCGAGCAGGGAATCTGGATACATCTTGGGTCGACCCCTGTCAGGATGTCGGACCGGCGATATCTCAACCATTCCGTGCTGCTGGACGATCATGGAAGGACAAGGGCGACTTACGACAAGATCCATCTGTTCGATATCTGTCTCGACGGCCAGGATCCGACAGGAGAGTCACGGCGCTACGAGGCGGGCGACGAGGCGGTTCTCGTCGACACGCCATGGGGCCTCTGGGGCCTTTCCGTCTGTTACGACCTGCGCTTTCCTTATCTGTACAGGGACTATTGCCTGAACGGCGCAACGGTCGTGTTTGTCCCGTCAGCCTTCACGGTGCCCACCGGGCACGCGCATTGGGAAGTGCTCCTGAGGGCCAGGGCGATCGAAAACGGGGTTTGGGTGATCGCGCCGGCGCAGGTCGGTCGCCATGCCGATGGCCGGACGACCTATGGCCACTCCGTCGTCATTGATCCGTGGGGCAAGATCGACCTGGATCTCGGCGGTAATCGCCCTGCCCAGGCGACCGTCGACATCGATCTCGAGAAGGTGGCGTGGGCACGCTCGCAGATTCCATCGCTCCGGAATGGGCGGGCGTATTCGTTCAGGCGCGTCGAGCGTCCGCGAGAAGCGATCGAGGACGTCACCGGCTCGTCAAGCCATTGAATCCCGAATGTTTTCGATTGAAGCGAACGGTCACCCGGGCATACGGGCAGGATTGGGCCTCCCCGTGTCAGCCCGGCAATGGTTGCGTGCCTGTCTTTCCGAGAATCCGGTCGCCTTTCGGAACCGGTCCCCGAGATCCGAAGATCTGGGGGGCACTACCCGCGTCCCGCCTCACGTGACGCGCGCGCCGAACCGAAAGCAGCCATTCTCACGCCGCCATTCGATGCTGGTCGATGTCGGCAGCAACCGGGGCAAGCCCGGTATCGGCGGCATCTTCACGCGGGGAGGGCTCGCTTGACAGCAAGCCGGTCTCACGCAGTTCCTTGAGCCCGGGGAGGTCGCGCGTGCTCGACAGGCCGAAATGGTCGAGGAAGTTCGGGGTGACCACGAACGTCACAGGTCGGCCGGGGCTCTCCCGGCGACGTCCCAGCTTGATCCAGCCAAGCTCCAACAGGATGTCGATCGTACCGCGCGAAACCGTCACGCCCCGAATTTCCTCGATTTCCGTTCTCGTTACCGGCTGATGATAGGCGATGATCGCGAGCGTTTCGACCGCTGCCCGCGACAGCCTTCGCTGAACGACCGTTTCCGTCTGCATGAGGTAGCCGAGATCTGCGGCTGTCCTGAAAGCCCAGGAATTGCCAACGCGCGAGAGCCGTACACCGCGGCCCTCGTACCGCTTGACGAGCCGGGCCAGGGCCGTCACCGGATCACACCCGAGCGGCATGCGGTTTCCGATCTGGGAAACGGTCAGCGGCTCTGCCGTCGCAAATAGGATTGCTTCGACCATTCGCTCCTGCTCCTCAATTGACGGACTGCAATCGACGGAATCGACGGTTTGATAGAGGTCATCCATTTCATGATCTCCTTGCGCGAACCTGGATTTCAGCGAACGACTCCGACTGGCGGATCTCGATCTGGCCGCGTTTTGCAAGTTCCAGGGCCGCGGCAAACGTGGACGCCGTCGCGGAACGGCAGTGTGCCTGATTTGCCAGCCATGATCGGGGCATGAACCGCAGCATGTTGCCCCACTCGAGTGCCTGCCTGAACAGCGGACGCAGATGTTCCAGGGCCTGTTCGACGGTGAGGACATGGTTGCGGGAACAACCCAGCGGCGTGAAGTCGTCACGGGTGCGAACGCGGGCGTAGGCTTGCAGCAGATCCAGAATCGAGGCGGTAAATGAAACATGCCGCCTGGTTTCAGCGACCTCCGGGCACCCTCGGGAGAAAAAGTCCTTTCCAAGCCGGTCGCTTGCCATGAGCGTCGTGCCGCACTTTCGCATGGCTTCCAGTCGTTCGAGCTGAAAGGCAAGCCTGGCAGCAAGCTCGTCAGCGTCGATTTCATCATCCGTGGGTTTTTCCGGCAGAAGAAGCCTCGACTTGAGATACGCAAGCCAGGCCGCCATCACCAGGTAATTGGCGGCGAGTCGTATCCGGTTGCGATTCATGTGTTCGATGAACCGGAGGTATTGATTGGCAAGGTCGAGCACCGAGATCATTCTGAGATCGACCTTCTGCTTCCTGGCGAGCGCCAGAAGCAGGTCCAGCGGCCCCTCATATCCGTCCACGTCGACGATGAAGGTCTCGGATGTTGCCGGTCCGTCGTTGTCATCCTCGAACGCATGTTCTTCGGATATGTCCAGAGGAAAGCTATCCATTGCACGCGTCCGCGTACGCCTGTTCGCGGACGGTGTCCGCGGCAGGTAGATCATTTGGTTCGAATTGCCGCCGAAGCCGCAGCGCCCGCTTTGCCCTGGCACCGGCTGCGCCGCCCAGTTCAGGTACGGATGCGGCAACATCGGTCATTTCATTTCGGTCGCCATTGCAGTGGAGGGCGATGTCACACCCGGCCGCAAGCGCCGCTTCGGCATCGCGCGCAGGATCTCCGTTCAGGGCCTTCATTGACAGATCATCGGTCATCAAAAGGCCGGAGAAACCGATTTGCCCGCGTATCATGCGAATGACGCGGGACGAAAGGGTTGCGCATGCGCCGGCGTCAATGGACGGATACAGCACGTGGGCCGTCATCCCGATCGGCAAGTCCGAAAGCCGCCTGAACGGAACGAAGTCCACGGTGGACAGTGTATCGATGTCGGCGTCAACGACAGGCAATTCTTCATGGCTGTCCTTGCGGGCACGGCCATGGCCCGGAAGGTGTTTCATCACGGGGAGAACGCCGCCATCGAGCAGACTGTCCGCCACGACGCGGCCAAGCAAGGCGACCATGCCGGGATCATCGCCCAGACAGCGATTACGAATGATCGGATGAGTATTGTCGAACGCGACATCGAGCATGGGGACGCAGTTCGCATCGATTCCGAGTGCCCGCAGTTCCGATGCGATCAGGCTGTACCTCAGGCGCATAGCCCGTTCTGCGGTCTCGGTGTCAACTCTTCGGACCTGGTCGAGCGGAGGGATCCATTCCGTCCAGTGAGGTTTCGACAGCCGGGCGACGCGTCCGCCTTCCTGGTCAATGAATACCGGGGCACCGCGTCCGACGCTCGCACGCAAGTCGCTGGTCAACGCGCGAACCTGGTCAGGGTCATCGACATTGCGGGCAAAAAGGATGAATCCCCACGGTTCGGCGTCCGCAAAGAACTGCCGCTCCCAGGACGTCAGCCGCAGTCCTTCGCATCCGAAGATGCAGGCCCGGGCCGACATCAGCGATTCTGAACCGGGATGCACTGCTTGCCGCGCTCAAGCAGCGATGTACACAGGTCTCTGGAGGCAACCTGGCTTTCAAAGCCGACGGCTGCAATGCTGTACGAAGTCACACCGCTGCTTTCGGAAGACTGAATCACCGTTGGTCGGTCTCCGATCAGATCACCATGGTCGGTGATCAGGCGCTTTCTCTCCTCTTCGGCGACCTGGTAGCTGCCGAAGGATCCCAGGTGAACGACCAGTGCCCCCTCTTCAAGCGGCGCGATTCCGAGACCGTTCGGGCGTGGCCTCGGCAAGGTCGCCGAAGCCGCCGTTTCAAGCACCGGTTCCGCCCCCGCTTCGACTGGCGGTTCCGTCGCTTCTGCAACGCTTGCCTGTTCAGTCGGCTGCTCTGTCCCGGTTGTGTCCAAGGGTTCCGCTTCCCCTGAAACCAGGGTTTCCGGCGAAGGCGGCTCGTCAATGGGGACGTCATGGGACGCAACCGTGTCCCTGGAATCGAGCGGCATTGGTCTAGGCGCGAGAACGACCGTGTCCGATGCCTCGGCTGCAATTCCTGATTCAATGACCTGATTGATCGACAACCCCTGGTTTCCGACCTGTAGTCCACCGGGATCGATCGGCCGTGTTCGGGCATGTCCCTCCATTGCGCGAATCACGGGAATTTCCGAAATGTCCCTTGATCCAAGGTTGGCGGCCCAGTAACCGATCCCGGCCATCAAGGCGATGGAAACAAGGGCTCCGAACCAACTCAGAAACACCGAGAGCCTTCCAACCTGACCGGTGGAAGGCGGCCTGCTTGGCGAAGAAGTCAGTACGGAAGGTCCCGTTCGCTGATCGCGATCGTATCGGGAAATCATTGGGCCTGCCTCATTGGTTCACACTCTATATGGTGTGATTGACTGCTCCAACCCCAAAAATGCGATCGATTTTCTTGTGTTTAACGCATTTCTTCGAGCGGGGTTACGCCCAGAATACCAAGTCCTGTCGAAATAGCAATGCCTGTTGCCCTGCACATGGCCAGCCTGGCGACGGTACCGTCCTCGTCATCGGCCTGGAGGAACTTGAGCCTCGGCATTTCCTTGCTCCTGTTCCAGAGGCCGTGAAACTCGGAAGCGATTTCGTTCAGGTAGAAAGCAATTCGGTGCGGCTCACGGTTCCGAGCCGCCAGTTCCAGTTGACGCGGCCATCCACCGACCTTTCGGACCAGGGCCATTTCCGCTTGGTGTCCGACCAGATCAAGGCATGCGTCGGAGAGCGCGGCATCGGAAACGTCGAATCCGGCGTCCTTGGCCTTTCTGAGTACCGAGCAGATCCGGGCGTGTGCGTACTGGACGTAAAAGACCGGATTGTCGCGCGTCTGCTGACGGACGAGTTCGAGGTCGAAGTCCAGCGGGACATCGTTTTTTCGCGTCAACATCACGAATCGCGTGACATCGGGCCCGACTTCGTCGACGAGTTCGCGAAGGGTGACAAATGTTCCGGCCCGCTTGGACATCTTGATCGGGCGAGAGCCTGAAAGGAGACGAACCAGTTGGACCAGCCTGACATCGACGGGAACTCGGTTTTCCGACAGCGCAGCAACGACGGCGGAAATCCTCTTGACGTAACCTCCGTGGTCGTAACCGAACACGTTGATCAGCTCGTCGTAACCGCGAAGTATCTTGTCGTAGTGATAGGCGATATCCGGAGCGAAATACGTCCAGCTTCCGTCATGTTTCCGGATCGCCCTGTCCATGTCATCGCCGAAGTCGGTCGATCTGAACAGCGTCTGTTCCCTCGGTTCCCAGTCCTCGCTGCTTTTGCCCAGCGGCGGATCGAGAACGCCCCGATAGATGAACCCCCGGGATTCAAGCGCATCCAGTGCGCCCTTGATCCGCCCGACTCCGTAAAGGGACCTTTCGGAAAAAAAGACATCCATCTCGATGCCGAGGGCGGCGAGATCATCACGAATGATCTCCATCATCATCCTTGTGGCAAACTCCCTGAACAGGTCAAGCCATTCCGCCTCGGGCCTGTCGACGAAACGGTCTCCATACTGTTCCCGGAGAGCCTCGCCCACCGGAATCAGGTAATCGCCGGGATAGCCGTCGGCTGCAAACGCGACCGTCCTTCCATTTGCCTCGAGATATCTCCGGTAAGCCGACCGGGCGAGGACTTCGACCTGCGCGCCACCGTCGTTGACGTAGTATTCCCGGGCAACGTCGTATCCCGCGAATTCAAGCAGGTTTGCCAGCGCATCACCGAACGCAGCGCCTCGTGCATGGGCGACATGCAAGGGTCCGGTCGGGTTTGCGGATACGAATTCGACGTTCACCCGTTGACCCCGGCCGAGGCGGGGACGACCGTACGAACGACCCGCCTGAAGCGCCGCCGGGACACTGTTGCGCCAGGCCGACGGGGTCAAGGTGAGGTTGATGAACCCCGGTCCGGCGATGTCAACCGACTGGACCCTTCCGTCTGCCGCCAATTCGCCGGCGATGTGCTCAGCCAGCGTTCTCGGCCTGGTCCCGGCGGGTTTCGAAAGAACCAGGGCCGCATTCGTTGACATGTCGCCATGTCTCGGGTCCCGGGGCGACTCGAGGGTCACCGCCCGGGCGTCGGTTCCCCCAGGCAGAAAACCCTTGTCGGCAAGGGAAGTGATTGCGTTCGCGACAAGTGACCGAATGTCGAGAAAAATATCCATCGTGTCCCGGAGATTGCCTGCGCGGCGATTACCACAGGCGCAGTTCGCTATCCAGCGGGTTATCCCGACCGGTAAACCGGGCATGTTCCTGGAGCGCAAAACGGTCCGTCATCCCGGCAACATAGTCGAGAATGATGCGTGCCCGGAATTCGCTGTTGGCGTTGCCAACGGGAGGCCAACCGTCAGGAAGATCGGCGCCTCCGGAGAGATACAGGCCAAACAGTTCCGAAAGGATTGATGACGCCCGGTCGCGCACCTTCTGGACCTTGGGGTGCCGGTACATGTGCTGGAAAAGGAATTCCCGGATTTGGCCCAGGTCACGGCGGATGGAGTCCGGAAAAGCAATCACCGGGCGATCGGCATGACGTATTTCGCCGGGATTACCCGGCGAAAGCGCCCGGAGCCGACCGCGGCTTTCGGTAATGACGCTCCTGACGAGGCAATCGAATACCTGCCGCAACGCCGTATGGCGCCGCCTGTCGTCGTCGATCCTCGGGTATCGCCTGTCGGCTTCCCGGAAGCAGGCCCCCGCAATCGGCAGATCGAGGACGTCGGATTCCCTGAACAACCCGGCCCGCAAGCCGTCGTCCAGATCATGGGTGTTGTACGCGATGTCGTCGGCGAGCGCGGCAACCTGGGCCTCGGCACTGGCCAGTGTGTGAAGTTCGAGGTCATGTTCCGCATTGTACTCGGCCAGCGGATACGGGAGGTCGGCGACAACCGGCCCGTTGTGCTTGGCTATTCCTTCCAGCGCCTCCCACGTCAGGTTGAGGCCGTCAAACCCGGGATATTGCCGTTCCAATCGGGTCACGACCCTGAGTGCCTGGGCATTGTGATCGAACCCGCCATAATCCTCCATGCAGGAGTTGAGGACCTCTTCGCCCGAATGGCCAAACGGTGGATGGCCGAGATCATGGGCGAGCGCCACCGCCTCGGTCAGGTCGGTGTTCAGTTCCAGGGCGCCGGAGATTGACCGCGCGACCTGTGCGACCTCGATCGAATGGGTCAGGCGTGTCCGGTAGTGATCGCCCTCGTGTTCGACAAAGACCTGCGTCTTGTGCTTGAGACGTCGAAATGAGGTCGAGTGAATGATCCTGTCACGATCCCGTTGAAACGCGGTCCGAAAGTCGGACGCTGATTCGGGAAACAGGCGGCCGCGGCTGTTTTCGGGTTTGCAGGCAATGGCAGAAAGCATGGGAAGCGTCGAGGCGGCTCTCCGTGGAAACGGGAAATCGAATGGTGACCGCTGAACTGTGTGACGAAGAACCTGTCAGTGATCAAGGGTCTCAGACGCCTTCTTGCCGCCGCTCGACCTTGCAGACCGCGAAATTGAGCGTATATCATGGGTACCATGCCCTCGTTCGAAGACGAGGTTCCAAAGGAAGTCTTGACATGGATATCTCAGTGCCGCCCAAGGTTACGGATCGTGCCTTCAGGCGCCTCGTGGAGATCAACCAGACCCTTGACAGGGCAAGGGGATTGAGGGTTGCCGTGGAAGGAGGCGGCTGCTCGGGGTTTCAATATGACATTCGGCTTGATGACCCGGCAGACGATGACCTCGTTCTCGAGAAGGACGGAATGACGGTTCTGATCGACAGGGTGTCGCTGCCTTTCCTGTCCAATGCGGTCATCGACTTCAGCGATGAATTGATCGGGTCTCGATTCACTGTCTCGAACCCGAATGCGTCGTCCAGTTGCGGTTGTGGTGTCAGCTTCTCATTGTGACCTCGGGTTTTGGAATCCCGCGGTCGTCTGAAGCGTTTCGCGGCGACTGCCGCATCGGGGCCTGCCCATGATCATTGCGACCTTCAACATCAACGGGATCAAGGCAAGAATGCCTGCCTTGCTGGACTGGCTCCGCGACCGGCGGCCGGATGTGGCCCTGCTCCAGGAAATCAAGTCGGTCGACGAGGCCTTCCCTTCAGATCCCATCCAGGAACTCGGGTACCACGTCGAAACCCACGGCCAGAAAGGCTTTAACGGGGTCGCAATCCTGTCGCGGCTTCCTCTTGACGACATCGCACGGGGACTGCCGGGCGATCCGGGAGATGAACAGGCGCGGTGGATCGAAGCGAACATACAGGGATCGAAGGCGCCCGTCCGTGTTTGTTGTCTCTATCTGCCAAACGGGAACCCCGCTCCCGGACCCAAGCTCGACTACAAGCTCTCGTGGATGGGTCGAATGAAACTCCGGGCAAGGACGCTGCTGGAATTCGAGGAGCCGTTCATCATGGCGGGGGACTGCAATGTCATCCAGCAACCCGAAGATTGCTGGGACGAGACTGTCTGGCTTGAAGACGCCCTGTACCTGATGGAGACACGAACGGCCTTCCGGGAAATCCTGAACCTCGGATTTACCGATGCGCTGCATGTCCGCGACGATTCACCCGGCAACTACACCTACTGGGACTACCAGGCTGGTCGCTGGAACAAGAATCACGGGGTCAGGATCGACCACGTGCTGCTGTCTCCACAGGCAGCTGATATGCTCATCGATTGCAAGGTCGACAAGTATGTACGCGGTGAGCCGAAACCTTCAGACCATGTTCCGGTCTGGGTTGAACTTGACGCGTAGGCAACGCCTTGTTCAATTCCGGGCTGTCCCTGCCACGACATCATGGTCGTGAACCCACCCGTACCACTGCCGAAGTAGCACGGGCAGCAGCGGCTTGGCGGCACGGAGCCCGAGGTGAACGGGAAGCCGCAGGAACGGGTTCTTCAGCTGGTAAATCCATCCGCTTCTTTCCGAAGCGCTTTGAAGACGAACGACCCTGGATCTGCGTCTCCGTTCGTAAGCCGTGAAGGCGGCCGGACATGTCTGTGCATTGGCAAGCGCTTCGACCAGGGTCCATGCATCCTCGAGGGCCGCCGAGGCACCTTGCGCGAGATGTGGAAGCATCGGATGAGCCGCATCGCCGATTGCGACAAGATTGGCCCGTGACAGGGCGGCAGGAACCGGGCACCGATAAAGCTCCCTGACTTCAGGTGGCTGGATCCCGTCCAGCAGCGAAACCACGGAATCACACCACCCGGCATACAGTGCGCGCAGTTCGATCTGGTCGTGTTCCGGCCGGGTCCTGCTTGCCGGTTTGCCGTTCCGGCCGCATCCTCGGGTGATGGCGGTGATGTTGATCATCGGTCCGCCCGGCACGACGTAAACCACCAGGTGTTTCCCGGGGCCGGTAAACAGGCAAGGTCCCTCCGACAGCTCTGAGCGCAGGCGTTCAGACGCCGAAGATATCGAAGCGAGCGCACGCCAGGCCCGTTGACCTGTTTCCGTTGCCAGCCTCCCGCCGGGCAGGTGCCTTTGCCGAATCGATGACTGAATTCCGTCGGAAGCAACGACGACGTCGAAATCGCCTGGCAATGGGTGTGCGTCCGCCAGAATCTCGAACCTGCCGTCACGGAACGAGACATCGGCGCGCGTGCCTGTGAGCAGTGTCGCGCCCCGTTTCTCGGCGCGATCCGCAAGAAAGGCCACGAGGTCGGAACGCCGAACCAGCAGGTAGCGCGCGTCATCGTGGCGTGCGTGAATGTCCAGCCGGGCAATCTCTCTGCCGCTAGGGCCGTGTTTCAGCGAAAGCAATCGTGCCGGCATTGACGGCAAGGAAGTCCGGTCGATGGAGCCGAGTGCCCGGAGCACCCGGGTTCCGTTAGGGCTGATCTGGATTCCGCTTCCGCCTCCCGATTCGGTACGGCGGGGCGTTTTCTCGAAAACCGTGACCCGGGCGCCTCTCGTGGAGGCTGCGGCTCCCGCTGCGAGGCCTCCGACGCCCCCGCCAATCACGGCGATGTTCATCCCGTCGAGAGTCATCGGGGTGGAGATCCGGCGGCGGTCACCGGAAAGAACCCCGGCGTCGAAGAACGCGGCCGGAAGGAGCCCGCGTTGGAAAGGGGCGCGCGCAGAACTCTGAATACATGCTCAATGGTTGTTTCTGACCAGCGAAGTGAGACGCTCGTAGGCCGAATGACTGGCGGCGATGATACTTCCGTCCTGGAGCGGGTCACCTCTCGGCTCGGCGGAAGAAACGAGTCCTCCGGCCTCGCGAACCAGCAAGAAGCCGGCGGCGATATCCCAGGCGTTGAGGCCCGTCTCCCAGTAGCCGTCGATTCTCCCGGCCGCGACTGATGCGAGATTCAGCGCGGCCGATCCCATCGTTCGAACACCGGCGCAAACGGGCAGACACCGCTTCAGGGACGCCGCGGAGGATGTCCATCCGGGTTTGTCGGCAGCGGGCAGGGACGTCGCAAACAACATGCTGCCGATTCGGGTTCGGGCGGAAACCCTGATGCGATTGTCGTTGAGCCAGGCGCCGCCTCCTTTTTCGGCTACGAACAACTCGTTCGTTGGCGGTACGAAAACGACGCCTGCAACGACTTCGCCCTTGTGTTCGAGCGCGATGGAGATCGCCCAGACCGGCAATCCGTGGAGGAAATTCGTGGTCCCGTCGAGCGGGTCGACAATCCAGCGTCGGGTCGGGTCCTTCCCCGGTTCGGGTTCGCTTTCTTCGGCACACCAGCCGTAGTTCGGTCTGCCGCCACGCAACTCTTCCCGAAGAATGGCTTCAGCCCGGATATCGGCCTTCGAGACGAAATCCCCCGGACCCTTGACGGAAACCTGGAGTTTCTCGACTTCTCCGAAGTCCCTGATCAGTCCGCGCCCGGCCTTCAATGCCGCACCGACCATGAGATTGATGTTGGCCGAAAACTGCGATGGCACGCCCTGGATTCTCCGTTCGGTCAGCCCTGGGGACACTCAATAGTGAATCGGCGACGCCAATCCAAGCCCGGTACGACCCGGTAACGACAATCCGGCGCCGATGGCGAAAGCCGACATCACGATCGGTTGGATTCGAGGCCGATGGCGACGTATTGGTGACCGTCCCGATCGCCGATGGACAAACGATCCGACGGGTTTGACAGAGGTCGGGATTTCCCGCAGTTACACGAACGGGCCAATGAACCACGTAGCCCAGATCAAGGTGGTCTCATGGACAATTGCCAGGAAACACGTGTTGTGGAAACTGATCGTCACGGGTCGGCTCGATCGCCTTCGCGGCCCTATTTCGATACCGGATCGCATTCCAGGCTGGTGACGACATCGTCTCCCGAAGCTCAAACCTGGTTCGATCGCGGGCTGACATGGATATACGGGTTCAATCACGAAGAATCCGTGATTTGCTTCCGGCGAGCCCTGAAAAATGATCCGAAGTTTGCGTCTGCCTGGTGGGGAATCGCACTGGCGAGTGGACCGTTTTACAACCTGACCTGGGACTTGTTCGGAGCGGCGGAAGCCAGGGAAGCCACGCATACCTGCCACGAGGCGGCCAATATGGCCCTCTCGCTCTGCGAGGCGGTCGCGCCGGTCGAACGATTGCTGATCGAGGCCATCGCCGTGAGGTTCCCCAAGGGACATCCGGTGCCATTGCATGAATTCGAGCAGTGGGAACGCGAATACGCGAGCGCCATGCGGCGGGTTTATCGCCAATTCCAGTCGGATCACGACGTCGCGGCATTGTTTGCGGAAGCGTTGATGTCGCTGACGCCATGGAAGTTATGGAATCTTGCGACCGGAAAGCCTGCGGAAAACGCCGCCACACAGGAAGCCCTCGATGTTGTTGAAACGGCGCTTGGAGACCGCAAGACGCGAGGCCTGCCGGATCACCCGGGCCTCTTGCACATGCACCTGCATCTTCTCGAAATGTCGCCCTGGCCGGAAAGGGCATTGTCCTCTGCCGACCGGCTTCCGGGAATGGTCCCCGATTCCGGTCACCTCGAGCACATGCCATGTCACATTCACGTTCTCTGCGGCCACTACCATCGCGCCGTCCAGTGCAGCGAAAGGTCGATCGCGGCAGACGGTCGTTTTCTTGAGTACTCCGGGACCGACCAGTTCTACATGATCTCGATCTGCCATGATTTTCACATGATGATGTACGCCGCAATGATGTCCGGCAGGATGGAACCAGCCGTCCGGGCTGCCAACGGAATCCGGGATCTGCTTGCACCCGAACTGTTGAACGAAAAGCGGCCGCATCTGGCCGCAATGCTCGAGGGATACCTTTCGACGCGGGAACATGTTCTTGTGCGATTCGGGCAGTGGGAAACACTGGTGAGCGAGGGGCTACCGGAGGACCCCGAATTGCATTGCGTCACGACGGCAATGCACCATTACGCGAAGGGAGTCGCCCATGCGTCGCTCCGGCAGTTCGAACCGGCGAAACGCGAGCGCGCCGAGTTGGCAGATTCGGTCGAAAGGGTCCCGTTGGACCGCCTGATTTTCAACAACCGGGCAAGGGATATCCTTGAGATCGGCAAGTCCATGTTGGACGGTGAGTTGTCATACAGTCTGGGTCATTTCGACGAAGCGTTTGACCATCTCCGCCGCGCCGCCGAACTGGACGATTCACTCGAGTACTCGGAGCCATGGGGGTGGATGCATCCGCCGCGCCATGCACTCGGAGCGTTGCTGCTGGAGCAGGGACGCGTCGAGGAAGCGGCAGCGGTTTATCGCGCGGACCTCGGCTATGATGAGACACTCAACAGGAGCGGACAACACCTTGACAATGTCTGGTCTCTGGTCGGCTATTCCGAATGCCTCGAAAGGCAGGGTAGGGCAGAGGAACTGGCAATTGTCGGCCAGGTCGCGAGGCGGGCGCTCGCCAGGGCCGACCGCCCGGTCACCAGTTCATGTTATTGCCGCCGGTCACGGACGGTCTGACGTTCCGTGCGACCCGCTCGAGCTTGGCAGGATTTTGCGGCGTTTCGTTCTCGGGGCCGAATGACCCGAAGTCGCAATCGTCGCCTGGCGGCGCCAATATCGGTTCCGTCCGCGCGTCGGATGGTCAAGCCATGGCGGCGGAAGTGATGGAATTTGCAGGACCGGAATGGTCGATGGAGCCGTGTCGTGAGTGAGGCTGTCTTTGCCACCGGACCGGAAGAGCTTCTCGATCCCGAAACGCGGCAGTCTCTGAGTGGTCTCGAGGTCATGCAGGGAATTCTCGAGGGCCGCTTTCCGCACCCGCCCATATGCAAGGTGCTTGGATTTCGGCTGAGCGACGTGGCGTATGGCCGGGTGCGTTTCGAAGGCGCGCCCGGATTCGATGTCTGCAATCCGCACGGAACCGTGCATGGAGGCTGGTATGGGACGCTCCTTGACAGCGCGATGGCCTGCGCGTTTCTGACGACACTATCGGACCGGAGCGGTTACACGACACTGGAATACAAGGTGAACATCACGCGGGGGATCCGGCTCGATACGCCGGTGATTGCGGAAGGGGTGGTTCAACATGCTGGCCGAAGAACGGGTGTTGCCACGGGAAAAATTGTCGGGACGGACAACGGTCGACTTTATGCGACCGGATCAACCACGTGCATCGTGCTTCACCCGGACTGAACGTGATCAGGCCCTGCCGGCGTATTCGAGCGTTTCGGTATTGACCACGACGTCTTCATCCTGGTTGACGAACGGGGGGACCATGATCCTGATTCCGTTGTCGAGGAGTGCGGGCTTGTAACTGCTGGCAGCAGTCTGACCCCTGACGGCCGGTTCGGCTTCGGCAATTCGGCAGGTTACCTTTTGGGGCAACTGAACGTTCAAGGCCTCGGTCTCGTGATACTCGATCTGTACGGTCATGCCCTCCTGAAGAAAGGCAAGGCGTTCCCCGAGCATGTCTGACGGCAACTCGACCTGCTCAAAGGTCTCCATATCCATGAACACGAGCCGGTCGCCGGATTCGTACAGAAACTGTTGATCCTTCTGGTCGAGGCGAATTCGCTCGACCCGGTCCGCGCTGCGAAACCGTTCGTTGAGTTTCGATCCGTTGCGGAGATTGCGTAACTCGACCTGAGCGAATGCTCCGCCCTTGCCAGGTTTGACATGTTCGACCTTGACGGCAGCCCAGAGGCCGTCGTTGTGATCAATGACATATCCTGAACGGATTTCGTTCCCGTTGATTCGGGGCACACCAAACCTCCACGAATTCGCGTGACATTTGCGGGAGTTCTTATCCCGGCGCAGAGTTTCAGACAAGAATCTTCCGTACAATCAAGGTCGGCAGAACCGGTACGACCCATGAAGATCATGACTGAGTTGGATCGATTCGCAGACAAAGCCAGATATGCACTCCATGCATATCTGGCATGCAAAAAACGCAATGCAAATTTTGTGTCATATCGGGCATAATGTCGGAGGACCGAAAAAGATGAGAGAGAGAGATGACAGGAAGACAAAGGTTGCATGATGTTCGATTTCGTTGATGATGCGTCTTTCAATAACGATCAGGGAAAGAGATCCCAGAAACTATTTGCTGCAGTTGTGCTGGCCGCACTCGACGACGCGATTGCGGACGACAAGAAATATGGCAATGGCGTGGAATCTATAGCCAGGTGGGCCAGGTCAAGGGATGGCCGGGAAGTCCTGACCTGTGCAGGTATTGATCCGAATGAACGCTGCGTCAAGGGAATGATGAAATTCGTCGAGCGCGGTGTCAGGACGTCCGTCGCATTGAGCCGGGAGGAATCCGAACGCCAGTTGCTGGCAAAGACGCTTGGATGAGAATCCCTTGCGGCATTTTTTACAAAACGGTCGGCAAGGCCGTTCAGTTCCGGAGCATGTTGATCGTTCCGATCGTCGAATCCGCGGTGATTTTCCATAATTCGAAACTGTCGTCGCCGGACCGCCTGTACACCAGCTTGGTCTCGAAACTGGACTTTTCGTCGAGTTCTTCCTGTGAATAGCCTGCGACGCGTTTGAAGGCTGCCTGGCAAGTCGCTTCGCCGTCGACGATTTCAGGCACCTCGAGAACCAGGTTCGTTCTGCGTCGGCCGTCGTAAATGTCGTAGGTCTGGTCGCACAACGTTTCGTGCGTTGCGTTTCTCAACATGAAGTAGGCGGCAATGGTGGGATTCAGCGTGCCTTTTTGTTCCGATGGCACCAGGTCATAGTCTCTCGGTTCACGCTCGGGTCTGTAATACCTGACATCGGGGCGGTCGCCGATGTAGACAATGCCGGCTTCCGATCGTCGTTTCCTGGTTTTGGTCATGGAAACATAGGACTGCTGCCGGAATTCGTCCTTTCGAATTGTTCCCCGAACCCGGCTGGCGTGCCCGAATCCTGACAAGGCCGATGCCAGTCCCGAAGACGTGATCGATCCCTCGATCACGAATTCAGTGTCGGAAATTTCGGCCGACATGAGTACCGTCCCGATCCTGATCCCACCGAAATAGATCGTGAAATCGAGATTGTCGGTCCTGGTTTCAGCCGCGGCCGGTTGAAATGCGTTCAAGTGCGAAGCGGTCACCAGTGCCAGCACGGCCATGGCGCGAGCGACCTGAGGTCCGGGACCGAAAATCAGGAATTCCTCACTGTAGATTCTGCAAGGCGATCACGTCGATTCGGGTTCGAGGAATTTCGTGATTCGAATTTCGGGGGATTCGCCAAAAGGACGTGGGTCATGGTGGCATCTTCCTGCCTCAGAATATATCTCGGCGAAACGGCGGAACAGATAACGGAAGCAGAGTTTGAAAGCAACGGCGGAACGTATTCTTGCCGGCGACCGGCGAAGTCTCGCGCGCGCGATCACTCTCGTGGAAAGTGAAAGGCCGGACCACAGGGCACAATCGCTTGAACTGTTGTCCCTTTTGCGTGGTGCCGGCCGGCAGGCGCTTCGAGTGGGCCTCTCCGGCACCCCGGGTTCCGGCAAGTCGACATTGATCGAACAGCTCGGGCTGATGCTCGCGGACGCTGAAAACCGCGTTGCCGTTCTCGCGGTCGATCCCTCGTCAAACCAGTCCGGTGGCTCGATTCTCGGCGACAAGACCCGGATGGAACGGTTGGCACGCCATCGCAACGCGTTCATTCGACCGTCGCCCTCGCGCTTGGCGCCAGGCGGCGTGTCGGCCCGGACACGGGAAGTCGTCGCTCTTTGTGAAGCTGCCGGGTTCGACACGATCATCATCGAAACAATAGGTGTCGGGCAATCCGAGATACTCGTGTCCGAAATGTCGGACGTCTTTGTATTGATACTCGGTCCGGCCGGAGGTGACGAACTGCAGGGCGTCAAACGGGGCGTCATCGAGATTTCCGACATCGTGCTTGTCAACAAGGCCGACGGCGACCTCGAGGCTGCGGCCAGGCAAACCTGCGCCGAGTATGCCGGTGCACTGCGCCTGCTGAGTTCACGTCCGTGCGACCCTGAGGGAGTCCCGATGGCTATGACGATTTCGGCGATTCTTGGAACCGGCCTCTCGACGGCCTGGAATGAAATCACTGCATTGGCCGAATGGCGAAAGCGTTCCGGTTTCTGGGATTCAAACCGTACCCGTCAGGAGGTCCGCTGGTTCGAGGCGGAGGTGGACAGGTGCTTGCTGGATGAAATCCGGACCATTCCCGGTCTGGCGGAGGTAAGGACAGAAGTTGCGCTTGGCGTCAGCAGCGGAGAAATCGACCCGGGCGAAGGTGCCGTCAGGGTGATCGAATGGCTTCGCACCAGGAAGTCCCCGGGTTGACATCGGTGATTGCCTTTCTCGCCAGTTCCTCAACCACGATCGTCCGGTCCCGTTTGGTATCGAGTGCCGATGGCGAAATCGCGGTGCCCGGCCAGGGCAGGGGGCAGCGCTCAGCCTGTCTCCATGCCGGGTGACGCCTGGAGTTTGGTCAATGCATGAACCGGATCCGGGGAGGCATGTTCCGTATCCGGTCGCATCGTCCTGAAGTTTCGTTCGTCCTCGGATCCGCGAGAATGGTTTGCGACCCCCGAAGAATCGCCGCAGTCGCCTGGCAGGGCGCGAGATGTCTGCAGCAATCTGCTTCGATCGATGATGTGCATGTGGTCGAAAACCGCCACGCCGGCGACTTGCGTCGCGGTGTTCCTGAATTTCGGAACCGACGTAACGCCATCCTCCGGTGTCATCTTGCGCACTTCAATTGTGTCTTGACGGAGGCTGCGATGGCAGGCTAGGTACCGCGCCGAATTGCTGCCAGGCGCGGCCCAATCTCAGCAACGGATACCGAACCAATGTCCCGCCGATGTGAACTGACCGGAAAAAAGCCTCAGAGCGGCAACAACGTGAGTCACGCACATAACAAGACCAGGCGCCGGTTTCTGCCGAACCTGAACCAGGTGACGCTCGTCAGCGAAACGCTGGGGCGATCATACCGGCTTCGGATTTCAGCCGCGGCGCTCAGGGCGGTAGATCACTGCGGCGGCCTCGATGCCTTTCTGGCGAAGGCGAAGGATGCTGAACTGTCGGACCGGACGCTCAAGATCAAGCGCGAGATTCAAAGGGCGACCGCAAACGCCTGACTGTCTGTCTGCGGGGCCAAGCAATTCGGCGAAGTTTTTCCTGATCGGCGCCTGAAGCCCCCGGGACGGCAGTTTGTCCGGAAGTTCTGGCGGTTCGTGCTCCCGTTTCAGCGTCGTGGCTGATCCGGGTGAATCCGTTTTCCTCTCTTGCATTCTCGCACGCGTATTCGGGAATCGGTTGCGGATATCATCCGATCAATGAGTCGACCCAGGCCGGGACAACTTCGCTCGCGGGTCCAATCAGGACATCGTCGAATGGGTGACCGGGGTGCGGGTACCGAATGTTCAGGTGCGCGGTCTTCGCGCCGTTTGCCTTGGCCATCGAAGCAAGGCTTGCCGCCGGTTCGACCTCACCCGAAGTTCCAATGGATGCAAACGTCTCGCAGCGGCCCACCAAGTCCAGGATCTCATCCATGAAGTAAGGATACTCTCCGAAAAATACCACGTCCGGTCGTGTTTTCGGCGCTCCGCAACGGGGGCATTGGTCATCCCTGTGCATTTTATCCGGAGCAGGCCAGCGATGGTGGCATCCCGAACACAGCGCATTCATGAGTTCGCCGTGCATGTGGATCAGGTTGCGTGATCCGGCGCGTTCGTGCAGGTTGTCGACATTCTGGGTCACGATGACGACTTCCCCCGGCAATGCCGTCTCAAGGGCAGCCAATGCGAAATGAGCGGCGTTGGGCTCGGCCCGTCGACAGTTTCGTCGTCGCGCGTTATAGAAATCGTGCGCGAGATCGGTATTCGTGGCAAAGCCGCGAGGAGTGGCAACCATTTCCAGGTCGTACTTCTGCCAGATTCCATCCGCATCCCGGAACGTGCCGAGGCCGCTGTCAGCAGAGACCCCGGCACCTGTCAAGACGAAAATCGTTCCTTCCATTGACCCCGGTACCGTTTGTCCCCGTCTATCGATCCGATGATCACCACCGTTCAGTCATGACCGCAAGCGTTCTTTTCGTTTGCCTCGGCAATATCTGCCGGTCTCCCACGGCAGAAGCGGTCTGCCGGACGCTGGCCGCCAGGGAAGGTCAGGAGATCCTGTTCGACAGCGCGGGAACAGGCGATTGGCATGTCGGCGACCCTCCCGATTTTCGCGCGAGGAAAACGGCGGGCAGGCAGGGCTACGAGATGGCCACCCTGCGCGCACGGACCGTCACGAGCGATGATTTCGACCGTTTCGATCTGATCCTCGCTATGGACTCGTCGAACCTGCAGTGGCTCGAAAGGCGGCGGCCTTCAGGAAGCCGGGCGCAGCTGGGCCTCTTTCTGGAGTTCGCGTTGGGTCCATCGCACGGCGACGTGCCCGATCCATATTATTCAGGGCAATTCGACGCGGTTCTGGAACTGATTGAACGCGCCGGTGCCGCAATTGTCGCAAAATTGCGGAAACACGACGGGAGACGTGCACACGGACCTGGCCCATGACGGATCGGGATCGGTTTCCGAAACTGGACACGGATTGTTCACGTTCGGGACAACGGCGAAATCGACACGTTAGCCCACCCGCCGGCTGAATTTGCCCGCCTGTGTTCGCGCCGGACCGGCGAGCCTGGTTGCTTGACCAACGGTCAATTCACGCTCATATCCGCCCAATGACCCAACTCGCCAACATCCGCAATTTTTCCATTGTCGCGCATATCGATCACGGAAAGTCCACACTTGCGGACCGGTTGATCCAACAGACAGGCACTGTTGCCGAACGCGACATGCAGGAACAGCTGCTGGACAGCATGGAAATCGAACGAGAACGGGGAATCACGATCAAGGCGAACTCGGTGCGGATCGAGTACCGGGCGAGAGACCAGCGCGATTACGTGTTGAACCTGATCGACACACCGGGGCACGTGGACTTCGGTTACGAAGTCTCGCGCTCCATGCGGGCAGTTGAAGGATCGTTGCTCGTTGTCGATTCAACACAGGGAGTCGAGGCGCAGACGCTTGCAAACGCCTACCAGGCTATCGACGCCGGGCACGAAATCGTCCCTGTCCTGAACAAGATCGATCTGCCGGCAAGCGAACCTGCCGCGGCCTGCCGGCAAATCGAGGATGTCGTCGGGATTGATGCGAGCAACGCCATCCATGTTTCGGCGAAAACCGGTGACGGCGTACCCGACGTCCTGGAGGCGATTGTCAATCGTTTGCCGCCACCCGTGGGGGACCCGGGGGCACCGCTGAAAGCCATGCTCGTGGACAGCTGGTACAATTCCTTTCTGGGCGTCGTGGTTCTGGTCAGAATCATCGACGGCTCGTTGTGCAAGGGCCAGCGAATTCGAATGTTGAATGCCAACGCCGTTTACCAGGTCGACAGGGTCGGCGTTTTCAAGCCCGCCATGGCTGAAACCGGGCATTTGGACGCGGGCGAGCTGGGGTTCATGACCGCCTCGATCAAGCAGGTGCGCGACACGCGGGTCGGCGATACGATTACGTCGGAAAAAAACGGTGTCACGGAGGCTTTGCCTGGGTTCAGGCGGACCCAACCCGTCGTGTTTTGCGGGCTGTTTCCTGTCGAAAACGCGGCGTTCCCCAATCTCAGGGAAGCCCTCGAGAAACTCGCTCTCAACGATGCCAGCTTTACCCACGAAACCGAATCCTCGGCGGCTCTCGGATTCGGATTTCGCTGCGGTTTCCTCGGTCTCCTGCATCTCGAGGTCGTTCGTGACCGGCTCGAACGCGAGTATGGCATTGATCTCGTCACGACTGCTCCGAGCGTCATCTACCGGGTGTGCCTGATGGATGGCACGGAGATTGAAATGCACAACCCGGTCGACATGCCCGACCTCTCCACCGTCAGCCACCTGGAAGAACCCTGGGTCCAGGCAACCATTCTTGTGCCCGACACCTACCTGGGAGACGTTCTCAGGCTTTGCCAGGACCGTCGAGGCGTTCAGCAGGATCTGACATATGCAGGCTCGCGCGCCATGGTCGTCTACGAGCTGCCTTTGAACGAGGTCGTTTTCGACTTCTACGACCGATTGAAATCCGTATCACGGGGTTATGCATCGCTGGATTACCAGTTGATCGGTCACCGGGTTGGCAAACTCGTTCGCATGCAGATTCGCGTCAACGAAGAACCGGTCGATGCCTTGACCGTCATGGTCCATCACGACAGTGCGGAAACCCGCGGGCGCGCCATGTGTGTCAGGCTGAAGGACCTGATTCCCCGCCACATGTTTCGAATTCCCGTGCAGGCCGCGATCGAGGGCAGGATTATTGCTCGCGAAACGATTTCGGCCCTGCGAAAAGACGTGACGGCAAAATGCTACGGCGGAGACGTGACCCGCAAAAGGAAGCTCCTGGAAAAACAAAAGGCAGGAAAGAAGCGCATGCGCCGATTCGGCAAGGTCGACATTCCCCACGATGCATTTGTCAACGTGTTGCGCATGGAAACGTGAGACACGCGGCGTTTCACATGGAGCAGAAGACGGAATCCTACCCTGAACGACAACGAGGTCATGACAGTCGATTCTGACCATCCCGGGAGACAGCAAGAGATAAGAAGCGAACAATTCGGACCAGCCCGGTCTCCCTGGAAGAGCCCATGGTTGCCCGATCATCTTGTCCACGCGGTGAACCTGCGACACGCGAATCGGAGCCACGGAACATGAGAATCGGATTCATCGGACTTGGAAACGTCGGGGGAAAGCTGTCGAGAAGCCTTCTTCGAAACGGGTGGGAAGTCTCGGTCAGGGATCTTTCGGAAGACCGCCAGCGGGAACTTGTGAGGGCAGGGGCAAATCCTGGCGGGCCTCCCGTTCAAATGATGCAGGAATGCCATGCCGTGATCACCTGCCTTCCGTCCCCGGAAGCGTCGTCCGCCGTGATGGAAGCCGATGACGGCCTGCTTGCGGCCGCGGTTCCCGGCAAGATTTGGATGGAGATGTCCACGACGGATGAAATGGAAGTCAAAAGGCTCGGCAAATTGTTCATCGCCCGGGGCGGTGAAGCTGCCGATTGCCCGGTGTCGGGGGGATGCCATCGTGCGGCAACCGGAAACATCTCCATTTTCGCCGGATGCGAAAGGTCGACCTTTGAACGTGTATTCCCCGTGCTCACTGCAATGGGACGGCGGATTCTTCATACCGGTGAACTTGGTTCAGCCTCAGTTCTGAAGGTTCTGACAAACTACCTGGCAACTGCCAATCTCGTGACATGCTGCGAGGCGCTGGCAGTCGCGAAAGCGGTGGGTTTGGACCTCGCGGTGGCTTACGATGCGATTCGGATTTCGTCGGGAAATTCGTTCGTCCACGAAACCGAGTCGCAGGTCATCCTAAACGGTTCGAGAGACATCTCGTTCACGATGGATCTTGTCCAGAAGGACATCGGCCTCTTTCAGGCCGTTTCCGAACGCGTCGGTGTGCCGCTGGAGATCAACCCGGTCATGATGGAGATCTTCCGGGAAGGCATCGAAAAATACGGACCAAGAGAACTGTCACCGAACATCGTCAGGCGGCTCGAAGACGTGACGGGACTCCCAATTCGCGCACCGGGATTTCCGCCCGAGATGCTCGATGATGAACCGGAGCAACCCGGTCATGAGGTGGTTCCAAGGAGTCGCGGGTGACGGCGCCGGACCGACCTCGCGAACCGGAAAACCGATAGACGGAGGCTTCCTGTTGTCCCGATCAATTGCCGAACTGCAGATTTCCCAGGGGAGGCGGTGGCTTGGCGTCCTCGCGCTTGGCATTCTCGGTGTCGTGCTGGCAGGTCACGGGCTGTTGTCTCCCGAGCGAAGCGTTTCAGTTCAAATCGTTTCCGTTGTTCTTGGTGCCGGTTTCCTTTGGCAGGCCTGGCGGCATTTGACCATGTCGAAGACCGGAATCGTGTTGACCGAGGACGGGTTGTTCGACGATTCCGGCGATCTGATTTGCGCGTTCGACAACATAGGTTCAGTTGACCGCGGTATGTTCGCATTCAAGCCGACCAACGGATTCCTGATCAGGCTGCGGCGGCCGGCCGGTTTTCGCTGGATTCCCGGTCTTTACTGGCGGATCGGCAAACGGGTCGGCGTTGGAGGCGCGACCCGGTCGACCGAGGCAAGGGTCATGGCAGACAGGTTGAAAATACTGGTTGACGAACGATCGCACCGGGCCTGACGTCCGGGTAACACCCCCGTGGCCATGCGTTCCGGCACCGGAATTCGAATCGGTCGCCGCCTGTCAGGGCACAGAGACCCTGGGCCCGGCCATTGCCCGGGTTTAGTCAGTCACGGAAGCCGCTTCACTCCCGAACCCTGCCGGAATTTCGTGATGGCGAGCCACGATCAACCCATGGATCGTGGCCCGGAATATCCTACGCGATGAAACGCGGCGTGTCCTCATGGAGCGGAAAAGTGATCTCCGGTTTCGCATCGTCGTCTGCCTCTGTTTCCAGTGCAAGCGATGCGGCGAAGCGGCGGTCCCCCAGGTCCGCCACAAGCCATTGATTGTCCGGAAGGTGCGGAAAGCGGAAACGCGACGACGAATCTCCTTCCAGAACGCCTTGAGGGACCTCGAACTTGCGCGGATTGAGCGAAAATCCCGTCCCCAGCGCCTTGATCAATGCCTCCTTGACGGTCCAGAGACGGAAGAACAGGACGTACCAGTCCCATCCGGAAAGCCCGGCGAGTGCATCTCGCTCGCACTTGCCAAAGACCGATTCACTGGCGAGGCGAAGTGTGTCGCGCGCCCTGCGCGTCTCCACATCCACGCCAAGCCTAACGCCGTCGGTTCCGAATGCGATGAGTCCGTGCTCATGGCTGTGGCTCACGTTGAAGGCCGCCTCACTGGCCCGACCGTCGATCATGGCAAAAGGTTTGCCGTACTTTCCCGCTCCGAATGCGAGTCGGTCGTTTCGGCAACCGAGACGCTCGCACAGGCACATGCGCAGTGCCGCCCGGCATCGTGAAAACTGGCGCCGCGCCCGCTCGACACGAAACCGTTGCCACCGTTGATATTCGGTGCAGTCGAGCCAGGCCAAGGCAGCCTGGTCGTGTGATTCGTTGGGAGAGAGGTCGACATGCAGGATTTCGACGCCGGCGCACGAAGCATGAGGTCGCCACCATTGCACATCGCCGGAATCCGAAATGCTCATCGAACCGCCTTCGATTCCTGTCCCGGACGGGCGTCCACGGACAATTCGACTTCCCGCAGGTAGTGGCCGATTCCCCGAGCAGGCCGCCATTGCCCCGGATAGCCCAGCGACACTTCCTGGAACGGCACCCCGTCCAACCATTCGGTCCCGCGGATATGAAGGTGACCATAGATCACGGCGCAGGCATTGAATCGAACGTGCCAGGCACGTGAGCGGCGGGTACCGCACCAGGGCGTAAAACGCGGTACACGCGGAAGGACCGCGAGTGACTCCTCCAGAGGATAGTGGTTGACCAGGACCTTGGGCATGTCCGTTCTGCAGGCAGCCAGGCGCCGGATTGTGACCGCGCACCGCCAGGCGCACAACGACTGGTGATCGGGAAACGGATCGCTGTGGAGCAAACGCTCATCAGCCGGAAAGACATTTGCCTCAAGCGCCCACTTCACGACATTGTCCATGTGAACACGGGCAGGGCGAAAGCTGTAGTCGAAATGCAGAAACAACGGGGCAATGACCACGTCGCCGGTTGCACGGGAAAAGACCGGGTAGGGGTCCTCCGGCGTCAACACTCCGTGCTGGTGCGCGATTTCGACCAGACGGTGATACAGGTCCATGCCGCGTGGCTCATTGGCCACACCGGTGCGACTCCACAGGTCGTGGTTCCCAGGCGTCCAGACGACTTGTCGAAAGCGTCCGCAAAGAACTTCGAAACACCAGTCCAGGCGGCGGTAACCGTTGGCGACGTCTCCGGCGAGAATGAGCCAGTCGTTTGGATGGGCGGGAATGTCCTCGAGCATTTCCCTGTTGCTCGGATGGGAAACATGGAGGTCGGAAATCGCCCACAGCTTGGGAAAGATGTCGATTGGTTCCATCAGGCGACCATTCGATCGATTTCACGGGTTACAGGATTTTGCACGTTGTCTTTACCGTGTGACGATTTCAGGCCCCATCAGGGCATTTGGCAGGACCGTCGACAGCCACGGAACGTAAGTCACCAGGATCAGGAACATGAACAGCACGGCGAGGAATGGCAGCGCGGCGGTGACGACTTTCATGACGGGCATCCCGGCCACGCCCGAAGTGACAAAAAGGTTGAGACCGACCGGTGGCGTGATCATGCCGATCTCCATGTTGACCACCATGATGATGCCGAGGTGGATCGGGTCTATCCCGAGTTCGATTGCGATCGGAAAGACCAGTGGGGCCACGATCACCAGGAGCCCCGAAGGTTCCATGAACTGACCGCCAACCAACAGGATCAGATTGACCACGATGAGAAACGTTATGGGGCCGAGCCCGACCGCAAGCATCGCTTCCGTGATCTTCTGGGGGACCTGTTCGTCGGTAAGAACATGTTTGAGAATCAGGGCATTGGAGATGACAAACAGCAATACGACTGTCAGCATTCCCGCTTCGTAGAGGGTCGTGCGCGTGTCCCGGTGCCACAACGCGGCCAACAGCGCCCCCGGCTTGTGCCGCAGCCCGAATCGTTCGCCGGCGCCCTCCGCTGCAAGCGGACCCATGTCCCGGTAGACGAAACAGGCGATCGCCCAGGCATAGACGGCTGCGACGGCGGCCGCCTCTGTCGGCGTAAACACTCCACCGTAAATCCCTCCCAGGATTATGACGACCAGAAAGATACCCCAACCGGCCTCACGCCCGGATTCGGCGATTTCTTTCCAGCCGGCCCAGTTGCCTTTCGGCAAGTCTGTCAGCCTGGCGACCACGTAGATACTGACCATCAGCATGATGCCGGCGGTCAACCCGGGGAGTACGCCTGCCAGAAACATGCGTCCAACCGAGACCTCCACGGCGGCTGCATAGACGACCATGACAATCGATGGGGGAATCAGGATTCCGAGCGTGCCGGCATTGCAGATCACGCCCGCGGCAAATTCCTTGCTGTAGCCGGCCTGGCGCATGCCCGAGATGGCGATCGTCCCGATCGCCACCACGGTCGCGGGTGACGATCCCGACAATGCCGCGAATATCATGCAGGCAAACACGCCGGCGATCGCCAGCCCGCCATGAAAATGTCCGACGCAAGCAATCGAGAAGCGAATGATCCGACGCGCGACTCCGCCGGTCGACATGAAGCTCGATGCCAGGACGAAAAACGGGATTGCAAGCAATGTGTAGTGGCCTTCGAACGCGCTGAACAGTGTCTGGGCAATCGAGGCGAGCGAACTGTCCGAAAACCAGAGTAGAAAGAGCATGGACGACAGTCCGAGAGCAACCGCAATCGGAATGCCGAGAAGCAGGAACCCTATAACCATCGAAAAAAGGAGAATGACATCCATTGCCTGGTCTCACCGGTTGTTTCCGGGAGCCTCGGGGGGCCCATTGGTGTTCGTCCCCTCATCGACTTCATGGCTGGCAACCAGCATGTCTATCTCGCCTTGCCAAAGACGTGATGCTGCCTGGAGAAATCGCCAGAGCAGGAGCGCCATGGAAAGGGGCAGAACGGAATATGGTATCAACCGGGGGATCTTTTCGTAGGGGTCACCGTCGTTGAACCAATCCTCCAGAAACCTGAAGACTGCGGGCATCGGGATGTCCTGTGTTTCATACCAGCCCTTGCCCCGGAACCTGTCCTCGAAGCCCGTCGGGAACCATCGGCCGTCGGTTCTCGGCAGGTTGGCGAAGTTGGCCCAGTAATCCCACGAGCCTTTCAGGAGCAGGAACGAGAACACGATGCAGCAGGCAACGGAGAATATCCCGATCAGCTTTCGCGTGCGCGGGCTCACGGACATCAGGACGATGTCCACTCCGAGATGGGATCCGACCTTGACGGCATACGAGGCGCCGAGAAGAACCGTCCATGCGAAAAGGAATACGGTCAGTTCCAGTGCCCAAAGGATATTCGAATTGAATACATATCGCGCAATGACGTTGGCAAAGGTGATGGCGGTCATCAATCCGAGAATACCGCCGATCAGGGTCTGTTCGATCCTGTCACCAATGCTCTGCGGCCGGTTCATCGAATGCGCGTCTCTATTGGCAGGCAGTACGGCCGGGTAGGACCCGGCCGTACTGTTCGAAATCGCGGATCAATTTGTCAGCATGTTCAGTTCCTGGGCTGTCGATATGTTGTGCGCACCAACGTCCTCTTCGAACTGGGCCCAGACATCCTTCATAACGTCAACCCATGCCTGGCGTTGATCCGGCGTCAGCTCGCGAACAATTCCGCCAGCGGCGATGATTGCCTGGCGTGCTTCCCGGTTGACCTGAACCGCTTCCTTGTTGCGGGTAACCGTGACTTCCTCGAGTATCGCCAGGAAATGCGAACGAATATCCTCGGGTAGAGTGTCGAGCCAGTCAACAGACGTAACGACCAGGTAGTCGATGATGCCGTGGTTCGTTTCCGTTATGCCGTCCTGAACTTCAAAGAACTTCTTGCCGTAAATGTTGGACCAGGTGTTTTCCTGTCCGTCCACTACGCCCTGTTGCAATGCGCCGTAGACCTCGGAAAACGCCATTTTCTGGGGCGAGCCCCCGATCGCTTCCATTTGCGCGACGAGAACATCGGATGACTGCACCCTGAACTTCAGTCCGTTGGCATCGCTCGGATGAATGAGCGGCCTGTTCGCCGACATCTGCTTCATCCCGTTATGCCAGAATGCCAGACCCTGGAGGCCTCGTTTCCTCATGCTGTCTTTCATTGCCCGGCCGGCGTCGGAATTCTGGAATGCATCCACGGCATCGACATCCCGGAACATGAAGGGCAGGTCGAAGATCCGGAACTGTTTGGTGAACTTTTCGAATTTCGAAAGGGATGGCGCGGCCAGTTGAACGTCGCCCTGCAACAACGCCTCGAGAACCTTGTTGTCATCGTAGAGCGTCGAATTGGGAAAAACCTCCATGCAGGCGCTGCCATTCATTTCCGCATTGACCCGTTCGGCAAGAAGCGTGGCAGCTATGCCTTTCGGATGCTTGTCCGTGTTGGTGACGTGGCTGAACTTGATCACGGTTTCACCGTCATCGCACCCGGCTCCGGCCGAGACACCGGTCATCGCCATCGCCACTGCGATGAGGGCAGTCGTCAAATTCCTCATGGTCTTCCTCTGTTCCTGATGTTGTGATCGTAACGTGCCATTGGAGCTATGGCAGGGAGACCGAAGATATACGTTGGGTAATGCGTTCGTAAAGGCAGTTGAGAAGTGCGGGAGACATCGCGCAGATCCCGCGTCACCGGTATCCGGAGACAACCCGGATCCATGCCAGGCACGGCCTGGACCCGCTCCGCAGCCTGGCCCCCGCTTGACGCTGATGTGGGCCTTGCGAGGTCCTGACGTCCAGGGTGAAAAATTTCTCGCCGCGTTCGGACTGATTGGCCGCTTGGCGCGACGGCGTCATTGCCGCCCGAAAGGGCGGCCCCGGGGTATCAGGAGGGCGTCCGTTTGCGTCCGGGCCGCAGGCCTTCACTTCCCGGTTCACGATGCCGGGGGGGTGCCCAGTGCTCGATGGATGATCTCGCGAAGGTCCATTGCGGTTTTCTTCACAATCCAGCCGGCAGACCTCACGCCTGGGAATGGAGCCAGCGCTGCCTCAATTCCGGCCAGTATTTTCCGCCGGACAACCGCATTCTTTCGGCTGCCGCGTGATCGATTTTGCCGCTGACTTCCGATCGATAGCTCGCCCGTGCCCGCATCGCTGAAAGCCAGCCGGCAATGCGCGGCGCCGGCGCCTTCAGCATGTCCCCGAACCCGAGCCGCTCAAGCCGGTCGATGTAGGAGACCAGGGCAATGTCCGAAATACCGAATTCCGGCCCGTTCATCCACTCTGACCGCTCCAGTGCAGCCTCCATTTCCGCAAAGGTCCGCCGCAGGATGCGAAGCGCCTGCTCGACGTGGACCGACTCCAACCCGTTCGCCAACAGGTCCTTCCGTTTCAGTCTCTTGAGGGGATCGGGCATTCTGGCGAGAGAGGCCGCGATTTCCTCTGCGGTCTTGCTTGCCAGTGTCCGATCCCTCAGAGCCGTTGAAAACGTCAGCGAATTTATGGCGTCGTGAATGGCCAGGCACTTCAGGAGCCAGTGCCGTGCAGCTGCCTGTGCCATCCGACCCGGCGGCATCAGCCAGCCATCGTTGTATTCGCGGTCGAGGTATTCGAGGATCAGGCTCGATTCCACCAGGACCAGATCGCCGTCGATGAGAGTCGGGACGACGGCGTCCGGATTGAGCGCAATGTAACCGGCTTCGTGCTGATCGCCCTCTTGCAGGTCGAGCGTCTGGCTGTCGTAATCCAGGCCGATCTCGGCCAATCCGATACGGACCTTGATCGAACAGACGCTTGTGATTCCGTGATAAAGTTTCAAAGTGGCTCCTCGATTTTGCCAGGTCGGGATGTCGTTCGCGTCCGCGCAGGGTTTTGGCGTTGCCGGAGCAGATCTCTTGGCGCGCCTCCACCGGGATGTCCGTACTCCCGATCCAGTCGGCGGCCAGATGTGTTTGCTCGAACAGGCGGTCGACCGAAAACGGGCCCCGGTCCTCGCCGGGCGCCCCGATGGCACGATGGAGCAGTTCGCCGGAACGCGCGTTCCCGTTGAACCGGCTCTATTGCTCGAGAAACGATCTGAGCCGCCGGCTGCGGCTCGGATGCTTGAGTTTCCGAAGTGCCTTTGCCTCGATCTGCCTGATCCGCTCGCGCGTCACGCTGAATTGCTTGCCGACTTCCTCAAGCGTGTGATCCGTGTTCATCCCGATGCCAAATCGCATGCGAAGAACCCGTTCTTCGCGCGCCGTAAGCGAAGCCAGAACCCGTGTCGTGGTTTCCTTGAGGTTTCCCTGAATTGCACTGTCGAGCGGCAAGATGGCATTCTTGTCCTCGATGAAGTCGCCGAGCTGGCTGTCTTCCTCGTCGCCGATAGGGGTTTCCAGGGAAATGGGTTCCTTGGCGATCTTCAGGACCTTGCGCACCTTGTCGAGCGGCATTTGCAGCTTTTGCGCCAACTCCTCCGGCGTAGGTTCGCGGCCGATTTCGTGCAGCATCTGCCGGCTTGTCCTGACCATCTTGTTGATGGTCTCGATCATGTGGACGGGAATCCGGATGGTCCTTGCCTGGTCGGCGATGGAACGCGTAATGGCTTGGCGGATCCACCACGTTGCGTAAGTGGAGAACTTGTACCCGCGGCGATATTCGAACTTGTCCACCGCTTTCATCAATCCGATGTTGCCTTCCTGGATGAGGTCCAGGAACTGCAGTCCGCGGTTCGTGTACTTTTTGGCAATTGAAATCACGAGCCGGAGATTGGCTTCGATCATTTCCTTTTCGGCGATCCGGGATTCCCGCTCGCCCTTCTGGACCTGCCGGATGATCCGCCGAAACTCGGCCATGTCCAGCCCGACGTACTGGCAGATCTTCGACAACTCTTCCCGGATTTTCGAAGCCGCGGTCGAATGCTTTTCGACAAACGTGGCCCAGCCTCGCCCGGGTTTCTGTGCGATGATCTCCGGCCATGCCGGGTCAAGCTCGTACCCGAGGTAAGCCGCGATGAACTCCTTTCGATTGATCCTCGACCGGATCGCAAGCCTGGACATGTCGCTGTCCAGTTTCGTGATCCTCTTGTTGATCCCGTAGAGCTGGTCAAGCAGCGCTTCGATTCGGTTGTTGTGCAAATGCAGGGAGTCGACGAGCGTGATCATTTCGTCGCTGAGTTTCTGAAACCGTTTTTCCTCTTTCGGCGTAAACCCGCCAGGATTCGTAATCGCCGCGCGCAGGCGCGACTTCTGCAAGACCTCGAGTTCGGAATATTTTTCCGCGATTTCGTCGAGGGTCTGCAGGACGCTGGGGGTCAAGGCGGATTCCATTACCGCCAGCGAGACGTTCAATTGTGCATCGTCGTCGTCGTCATCGTCATCCGGCTTGCCGTTGCCGGCCCTTCCGGTAACCGGGTTTGCCGAACCTGTACCCGCCGAAGCACCCTTTTCCTGGTTGAGCACGTCGGCATCGCTATAGGTGCTCTCGAGGTCAATGACATCTCTC
>JAPOVX010000108.1 GCA_026707935.1 Paracoccaceae bacterium | reverse complement strand
TCGCTCGCCCTCGCGCTCCAGGTCGATCCGATGTTCCTGGTCCGCAGGCCCGCGAATGATGACACTACCACCTGATCGATAGAACAACGGGCGCCGCAGGCGCCGTTGCAGATCGACTTCATGGCATTCACCACATTGCGATTGACGGGTAGTTCCCCGTGCATTCTGGGCTGAACACCGAACAGCACGAGAGAGCGACTCCCGGGCGGAATTGAGGGATTGCCGGGACGAGGCGATCTTTTCCAAAGTGGGCAAGTTTCTACTTGAATCTGTCGAGCGTGAATACGAGCAAAGCCAAATGCCTCGAGTATTTGAGCGTGCACGCGGGCATTTTTCCACATTCACACATCATGGCTACGAGCTTCGGCTGGGTCGGGGAACGAAGTCGCCGCGCCTCTTCGCTGTAGATTTGCGGAACAGTGAGAGTCGGGAACTGGATGAACTGTCAGACGGTACGCGTGCGCAATTGCTGCTGGCAGCACGCATGGCTTTCGCAGAGGAAGTCGAGCAGGGAAGAACCCTTCCGTTTCTCGACGAAGCACTCGATCAGAGCGACCCCGTGAGGTTCGAGGCCATTGCCCGTTCGCTCGGACAAATCGCGAACGACCAGGGTCGACAGATCTTTTACATCGCCAGCGACCCGCCTGATCGAGACCCAATCCGAAGTGCCCTCAAAGCGGAGGACTGCGCGATTGCCACCGAGATTGATCTGGGATTGGCCCGGAAAGGCGTAATCGGGGTGACGGAACCACTTTCGCTTCAGGTCCCGCCTCAACCGGCAATTCCTGAACCTGAAGGAACATTTCCGGAAGAATATGCAGTCATGTTGGGTGAGCCCACCTGCAAACATGTTGACCGACGGGGTCGCGAGTACCTGCTTGCGCAGGTGGTGGGTGTGGGCAACGAAGATGTCCTGATACCTGTTCACGGAGTACACAGTGCAATTCCAATAACCGGTCGGCTTCTCCGGAAGGACACCATGGAAGCGATGGCGCTGGTCAGATCTGCGCATGCCAAGGAAGTCTCGCGAGGTATGGTTAAAGTGAAGACATAGACCCTGACGTTATTCCGGCTCTCACCGAGTACGTGAGGCCGGTGTTCCGTCAGGTACGTTGCCGGTGGTCTTGGAAGATCAATCACTGCCTGGCCTCCCCGAGTGCAGCGCTTCGGTGGCGGCTGATATCCGGTCAAGCGGAGCGGGTGTTGCATCTACGGACTCAAGAGAAGACGTTCCTGACTGTAATCGGAATTCCTTCGGGATCGATTCGTTGGTGGCGTCATCGCTGATGGCGTCACTTCTGGATGATAGAGCCGCCCAAAGCCACCGATGCAGGCATTTCCCGATGTTAGTTTGTTCTGCGCTGTATCCAAGGTCACGGTCGAGCGGGGTTTCCTCCGCGGCGAAAACCTCAAGGATGTCTGACCGAGTGGACGTCTCCTCCACAGAGAGTCTGGCGGAGCGCATGATGGCATTTGAACTGGCGTGCAGTTTGTCCCGTCATTCCCCGGTGCCATCGCGGCGGCTTGCCAGATTTGAATTTTTTTGCGAACGGCAGGGGACCATTGTTTGGATACTCAGCTTTCAGTCGGCGGCGCCACTTGAATCGGATGCGGTGAACTATCTCCCCGATCATCTCCATTCGTGGTTCCGGTACGATCCAGAGTGTTTCGTCGCCACGCTTTATGGGGGCTGAGACAATTGCCGGACCACGTTGACCGCACCTGCACAGACGGCGATTCCCGCAGCCGAGCTTCCCCGGCTGTTCTTCCCCTGTCGTGATTGAGACGCGGTTGAGTCAGGTGACGCAGTGTGGCTTCGATTTGAAGCGACGGATTTTTCGTTTTTGCATGTCAAAAACACTTGTACCGCTAATAGCACACTTATACATTGGTTTTCAATTTTGACGCTCTACCGGATCAATCGTGGCGATTTTTCATTTCGCAGCGCAGATCATTTCGGCGGCGGAGAGCCGGTCCGCGGTTGCCGCGGCTGCCTACCGTCACGCGGCGGTTATGGAGCGTGATCTCGATGGCCAAACTTTCGACTACCAGGCCAAGGGAGGTGTTGAGCACGAGGAATTGACCCTGCCTCCCGGCGCGCCCGCCTGGGCAAATCTTCGTTACGGTGTCGGAGTTAACTGCGGACCGCCGCCATCGGCCGGTGTCGCTTCGGCCCGATTGTGGAACGACGTCGAAAAGCGGGAGATCCAGCACAGCCGGCGTGCAACCGCGCAGTTGGCCCGCGAGATCGAGTTCAGCCTGCCGGTCGAAATGACCCGTGCGGAACAGGTCAAGCTGGCGAGGGATTTCATCACGAATTCACTCGCGGGCCGTGGCTACACCTGTGACTGGGTCCTGCATGCGAAGGAGGGAAATCCACATATCCACGTGATGTTCAGTGAACGGGTCCTGGCTGAACGCGAGGGCGAATGGGGGAACAAGATCCGCACGCCCAACCGCCGTCAACAGTTGCTGGAACTGAGAGCGGAATGGGCGATGGCGGCAAACCGACATTTGGAACGTGGTGGCTGCGAGGCGCGGATCGATCACCGCTCCCACAAGGATCTCGGCCTCACGATCGAACCGGGCGTGCACCGCGGATCGGAACCGTCCGACCCGACCGAGCATGCCGCCTGGCAGGCCCGGGTCGCGGAAGACCAGGCCATCGCGCGGGCGAACGGGGCATGGCTCCGCGAGAACCCGGGCGAGCTCTTCAAGCTGGCGGGGGTTGGGCACGAGGTGGTGACGCGGCCCATACTCATGGAAGAAGCGTTGAAGCGTCTGCAATTTCCTGACCGCGCGGCGGCGGTCGAGTATGTCGAAGCGGCGATAGAAGCTGGCGGCCTTGTTCCTGCCTCGCCGGTGCCGACAGAACCGTCCCCGGTCCGCGAGCGGGATCAATCGGCAGCGGTGCAGGAAATCCGGGTGCAGGCGCCAGAGCCGTCGGAAGACGCCGATCCCCGTTCGGTGGAGATCATCGAAACGGCGGCGGCGGAAGCCGGGTGGATCAAGAACGCCTCGTTTGCCTTGGCGGTGGGTGCCGGCGAGCGACTCCCGGGGCCGCAACCGCTTCATGCCGCCGGGAGCCAGGGGGAGATCGCGAAATTCCTCGCCCTCGGCGGCGGGCAGCGGAGGAATCGGCTGTCCCGGCTGTTCCTGGAGCAAAGAGCGGAGACAGAGGCGCGCGCGATGGCCGAGAAGCGTGTCGATCGTCAGATCCGCCGCGGCATTCTCGCTGACCTCGGAATCGGGGAAGACATACTGGACGCTCCGGAGTCCTGGTTGATGATATCCGCAGAGAAGCGCGAGGCATACGAGACGCGGACGGCCGATGCACTCGCGGCGGCGAAGGCCGCTCCGACAGAGCTCGATCGCGCGGTTGCGCGGTCGCTGGCGGTCGCGGAGAATCGCGGAAATCCGGAACTCATCCACACCGGACAGGCATTGCGTGATGTCGTTTCCGCCGCTCCTGTCCGGACGTCAGCAGAACTGGCCTGCGACCGCGAAGATGTGCTTGCGTCTTTGCCGCGGACGGGCAGGGCACCGGCGGTCAGCGTGTTCCACGAGCTCCATCGTGCG
This sequence comes from Paracoccaceae bacterium, assembly GCA_026707935.1. GTDB lineage: Bacteria > Pseudomonadota > Alphaproteobacteria > Rhodobacterales > Rhodobacteraceae > JAPPHA01. Next base: position 1,788 of record JAPOVX010000108.1, on the reverse strand, counting down.
TTCACTCCCGACGAGATCGATGCGCTGATGACTCCCGACAAGCCCCTGCCTGCGTCCATGCCGATGTTGTCGGCGGATCGACGCCAAGCGATCGCACGGTACCTGCTCGAGCAGGCCCGGAACCTCACGCCGTCCCGATCGATCCCGTGGGCGAGCCGCGTCCGGGACCGGGTCCCGGGTCTCGGCATGGACTTCTCGCGGTGAAGCCCGAAAAAATCCAGGAGCTCGAGGAGCAACTGACTACGTCCCGGACCGCCGAAGCCGTGCGCCTGCTTGCGCTGGCCGAAGAAATCGGGCTGCTCGACGTTAAGGCGACGCGGAAAGTGCTGCGCGCCCGGCTGGTGACCGTCCGCGACTCGCTGCCTCCGAAACCTTCACGTTCGGCCCGCCTGGCGCGGCGTCTCCAGGATGCCAGGGGGGCGCCGCAGCCCCGAAAGGACGAAACGCGCGCCAAGCACATCATGGGCGGGTTCCTGATTGAGCAGGCCAATCACGAGCCGTCGTTGCGCGTGCCCTTGACCGTGCCTCTCGCGAAATTCCTGTCGCGGGGCGGGGCAAGGGTCTCGAATTCAAACTGGGCATTGTTGATGCCCGTTTTCCAGGCCTGGGGTGCAAGCGACCCTGTCCCGGTGGGCGCGTTGCGCCACCGGGCCGAATCGCGGGTGCGAATTGTCCTCGGGGCCTTTGCCCTCCAATTGATGGACATGGATGCAGATCTGCGGCGGCGCCTGCTGCCAGGAATTGAGCCTTTCCTGTTGAGCCAGCCGGTGCGGTCTCAGGCCGAGAATCGAAGGGTTCTCGGGGAAGATATTCGTCGGTGGAACGCCCTTGACAGTCTTGATCGCGGGCTGGACGAGGCCTCACATTGATCGGCCCGCTTCTCCTCGCCGCAGGCGTTCTGACCGTTGTTCCATTCGCGCTGCTGACTGCCCTGGTGTGGTTTGCGTGGTGGCCGCCGCATTGGCTGGAGCCAGTGCTGCTGCTGAGTTTGCCGGCAATGTGCATTCCAGGGCTGGTGCGACCGGCTCCGCCCGCACTCCGGCGTCACTGGTGGGGCGGGATGATCCTGTTGACGGCGGCTTGGTACCTGGCATCACCCCACCTCACGCCGGTGGGCGGACTATCCATCGGGTCCGTGGCCCGCATCTTCGCGGCCGAGATCGAACTGATGTTCTATGGCGAGGTGGTCTGGTCGCCTGCATTTCGCCTGGCGTCGTTCGCGACGGCGGGCGTCGCGGCCGTTGCCGCCGTGTCGATGGCCTCCTGGTATGCAATGGCAGGCCTTCAATGGGCGGGGGAGCGAACGAAGGCGGCTGCGCCAGCCAGGCCTGTCAACAGGCTATCCGACGCGGCCTGGGCCGGCCGGGCCGAGGTCCTCGACCGTTTCTCGACTCCGGGCGGAATCGTGCTGGGCGAGCTCACCGACCCGCGCCGGAAAGTCAGGTTCGATCCCGCGGTTCCACGGTGGTGGTGGCGTCAGGGCAAGGGTCCCCTGATCACGCTGGATCCGGCCACCGGCAACGCCCACAGCCTGGTATTTTCCGGATCGGGAAGCTTCAAGACCGTCGGGATCGCGATTCCCAATGCTCTCACCTTTGCGGGATCGCTGATCGTCATAGATCCCAAGGGTGAGATTCACGCCGCGACGAGCGCGGTGAGGTTCGCCCGTGGCCGCAAACCGTGGCTGGTAACCGAAGAGGACGGGCTCGATCCAATTCGCCTGCTGACAGCTGCCCGGCCGAACGACGGGACGGTGTTCGATTCCATCGCGGAGTTCCTGCTGCCGCA
>JAPOVX010000314.1:4690-5377 GCA_026707935.1 Paracoccaceae bacterium | reverse complement strand
GGGAGGTTTTCCGCGAAATCGAGGACATGGTCGGCGACTACGAGATGGAGAACTATTCGCAGGCCTTTTTCGAGGTCCACGAATGGAACACGAACTGGAAGATTCTCGCCGAGAATTTCATGGAGAGCTATCATCTCCCGGTTTGCCATGCGGCGACGATCGGCGGCCTGTCGAAGGTGGACGAAATCGAATGCCCGGAAGGGCGAAATGCATTCAACTACCACACGTTGCAGAAAGAGGAGGATTTTTTTCTCTCCGTCGCGCATCCCGACAATGCCAGGCTCTCCGGCGAGCGGCGGTTCACGACCTATCTGTTTGCCATCTATCCGAGCATGCTCGTGACGCTGACGCCGGGGTATTTCTGGTACCTGTCGTTATACCCAACGGCTCCGGGATCGGTGCGGATCTACTTTGGCGGCGGGCTGGCGAAGGAATTCGCCAACGACCCCCGGGGCAGGGAGCACTTCGCCGATCTGAAACGCCTGCTTGACGAAGTCAATGATGAAGACAGGGGATGTACCGAACGCGTCTTTGCCGGAGTTCGTTCCGGCCTTTCATCGCCTGGCCACCTGTCTCATCTCGAGCGACCGAACTTCGAGTTCGCCACCTATATCTCGAAGCGAATTCCGTATTGACTGCCGGTTACTACCAGGCCGCGTGAGGCCAGAAAGCGGCCCGGAAGAAATG
>JAPOVX010000314.1:0-4680 GCA_026707935.1 Paracoccaceae bacterium | reverse complement strand
ACCGCTTCAATCATTGACGCGTTGCATGATGAAGGCCAGCCGGAACCTAGACCCGTTGTTCTTGTCGTCCGAAGATTCCGCAAGGGCCCGTCTCAGTCCTCTTGGATGACATCGACCGTGAAAGTTCCGCCCTGGTTGACCGCACGTGCATCATCTGTATCCGGCGGATCCATTCGTTCGTCCAGTCGACCCCTGAATTCCTCGGAGATTCCCGGGGCCGCCAGCCCAGGTAAGAGACCTTCCGGTTGTCCCACCAGGTCGCGTCATTGTCCGAAACCCCGTAGATGATCAGGTATCCCAGCTTCCGAACCGTGAAAGTGCACTCGATCAAGCATGTGAAGTCGTCGTGGCTCATCCACGTGGAGAGCATGCGGTGGTCGGCCGGTTCAGGAAAGCAGGACCCGATCCGAATGCAGGCGGTCTCGATCCCGAAATTGTCATGGTACATTGATGCGAGAGCTTCTCCGAAGATCTTCGAAACCCCGTAAAGACCGTCCGGACGCGTCGGGGAGCCGGCATCGAGCAATTCTGTCTGCCGGTAGAACCCGATTGCGTGGTTGGAACTGGCGAATTCGAAACGCTTGACGCCGTGCTTCCGTGCCGCTTCGTAGAGGTTGACCATGCCATCGATGCTGGCCCGGCATATGATGCCCCACGGCGCTTCGACCGATTGCCCGCCCATGTAAACGATGCCGTCACACCCCTTCACCAAGGCATCGACTTCGGACTTGTCGCCAAGATCACATCACATGATTCCTTCGTGCGGTTGCGGTTCTCCGATATCACCCCGGCATGAAAGGCGAATGATTTCCGCCATATGGGTGAGCCGTTCCCTGCAGACAACGGTCAGGTTACCGGAAGCACCGGTGATGAGTAGCCGTTTCATTTGGATGCCCGTTTTATTGTCGCCGCCGAACGACTTCATCGAAATGGTCCGGTTGCGGGTGGCACGTGGGCTTGGGAGTATGCCCATGCCGAAGGATCGCAATTGCGGTCAGTTGATTGAAGTTGCGTCCGGGAGGTGGATGTGGGTGTCATCCGGCAAAACGCGTTTGTCGAATACCACGAATTCCGAGTCCGGTGATGGCAAAAAGGCTTCCCGCGTCTTTCTGGTGTGACTCGGTGCCGGCCGTTAGACCGACTCCAAGCGATGTCACGAAGAGAACATCAAGGTTGTTGCCCCCGAACATCGGCTTGCTCGGTCTCTCGACGGGCATGTCTATGGCCATGAGGACTTCGCCGTTTGGCGAGATCCGGTAGACCTGCCAGCCGTCGATGCCCGCCTGCCAGTAACATCCTTCGGAATCGACAGTTCCCCCGTCGGGCCTGCCTGCAACCGATCGCGTATCGAAAAAAACCTCCGGATTCCCGGGTTCGCCTGTAACGAGGTCATAGTCGCATTGCCAGATCGTTCGTACGCCCTTGTTGCTGTCGGAGAAATACATGCGGTCTCCGCTCGGGGAGAAGGCGATTCCATTTGACGTGTGAATCCCTCCCGGACCGGCGGCAATGCTATGGTCGGGATCGAGGCGGTAGAAGCGGCCGACGGGTTCGGGTTCGCCGCCGTCCTTCATGGTCCCTGCCCAGAAACGGCCGGCACCGTCGGTCGTGCCGTCATTGAAGCGGTTCATTTCGAGATGGGATTCCGGGTCGTGGATCGCCTCGCGATCGCCGGTCTTCGGATCGAACAGCCAGAACCCTGTCTTCGTGGCGAGGACCAGCCCCCCGCTTTCGCGAACGGCCAGGCAACCGACCGGTTCACCGTAGTCAATCGCTTGGTTTCTGCCCGTCGCAGGGTCAAAACAGTAAATCAGCCCGGCCGGAATATCCACCCACCACAACACTTCGTCGCGGTCGTCCCAGACCGCGCCCTCACCGACCCGGCTTTTCGTCGGGGCCACGCATTCAATCTTCACATCGGGTTCCTTTGCTCAATCCTGCTCACTTTCCCGAGGAATCACCGGCGCATGATCACTGGCAAGGCGGTGGTCAGGAATCAAACCTTGGGAAGGTCGCGTCGGCAATGATGATCTGTACAGTCATGACGGTCAATCTTCGCCCCGGCTTTTCTTTCAAGGGGTTCTGGCATGCGCCTGGTTTCAGCCGTCATCGGAACGAGGCAACGGCCACCCCGGACAATTGCTGGCCGGTGAATCGGCGCACCCACTGGGACACCGGTGAAGTCGATCGGTCGGGTACCGCCATTGGCTCTTGTGGACAATGTCAGAAGGATTATCCGGATTGAAAGCATCCGCCTCGTCCTCGTCTCGCGCAGCGGTTGCACGGTGTGCTGGACGGAATCGGCCTGATCTCGCGATCCGGCACCGAGCCTTTCGGGAGAACCACAATGTCGGAAACGCGAATTGCGGAGGCTTGAAATGGCCCCGTCGCCTTTGCGGACCCTCTGCTGTTGAACAACGCAAGGTGTCATCAGGCGTACGCGCTTCGCTCCGGGGCGCCTCTGTTCCATGGGGCGTGTCCTGCCGTTGGAGCCAGCACATTGCCGGCGATTTTGGTCAAATCACCGGGAGCGAGGCCCCTCCAAGTAGTCCAGCAGCTTCCAGACTTCGCCCAAGCCCGCTACGAAGACTCTTCGGTGCACTCGGCGATTTTCGTCGTGACAGAAGCTGCCGCGTTCCCGAAGATCGTGACGATGCCCAGCGATGCGGCGAAGAACGCGAAGGCGGCGGCGAGGCCGAACATGTGCGACCACGAGAATCCCGCCGCGATGCCGGCGAGCACTGCGCCAAGTGCACCGATACCGTTCAGCAGCGCGAAGGCGAGGCCCAGGGTCGTCCCTTCGCTGTGGCCGGTGTGATCGACTGCCCCAGCGAGAACGGCTGCGCGGATCGCTTTCAGCGCGGCGACCGCTGCCGTCATCGCGGCGATCATTGCCCACAGCGAAGGCTGGAAAACCAGTAACCCGATCGCCAGTGCCGCCATGAGATTGCCAAACACGACCACCGGCCGGCGTCCGGCGATGTCGGAGATCTTGCCGACCCAGGGTTGCGCTAGTGCGCCGACAATCAGCATGGCCGAGAACGCGATGCCGGCAGCTTCCGGCCCGAATCCGTACCGGTCCGCGAGATAGAGCGGGATCATGCTGAGAAGCGCCATCAGCGCCATGTTGTAGAGGCAGATCATCGCCACCATGCGAAGACCGTGACCCTGCCGCCACATGTCCAGGAGACCGAGCATGTCCTGCTGGCTGATCGACTTTTTCTCGACACGCGGAACCGCACGCGCCACCCAGATGAAGAAGAAGAAGCCCATGAACGCGGCGGGAAGCGCCGAGACCGCCAACGCCTCGCGCCAATCGATGTAAGCGAGAAGAAAGCCGGCGGCGAGCGGCGACAGCACCTCTGCCAGCGAGCCACCGATGGCATGAATGCCAAGTACGTGAGCGCGCCGTTCCTTGTTTTCGCGAACGAGCACGCCCGAGGCGATGGGGTGCCACGCTGCATCGCCCATGATCGCGATGGCGAGCAGCAGCGCGAGACTCCAGAATCCAGGTGCCATGGCGGCGAGCAGGTAACCGACGGCGACCCACCAGAACGTGGCGACCAGCAGGCGGCCACGGTTCGAGACATGATCGGCGAGAATTCCGGCTGGCAGATAAGCGAGCGCGCCGCCGAAGTTGCAGATCGTGAACAGCAGGCCAACTTCAGCCGGTGAAAGATTCATGGCGATGCCAACCGCCGGCACGATCAGCCAAAGCGAACAGACCGACCAGTCGTTGGCGAAATGACCGAGTGCAAACCATGTCAGGAGGGTGCGGTTTTTCATGGCTGTGGCAAGCTGTGTTTCTGGGGTGCGGAAATTGTGCCTGAAATGCTGAGCACACTAGGCCGGAACTGCCGTTGCCGAGAAGCGGCGTTGGCTGAACTGGTTATTGAGTACACGCCCCAGGACTCCGTGAATGTTCGCCAGGAGTATGACAACCGAAATCGGCCATCGTGTCCGGCGTCGAACGGTGTCCAGTTTCGGTCTCGTGCGTTGCGCACCTGCAGAAAACGATGCTGCGGGTGAATGGCAAGACCTGATCAGCGGGTGAATTTTCGGTATTTCACCCGCTTGGGTACGAGTGCATCGGTTCCGAGACGCCTTTTCTTGTCCTTTTCGTAGTCTTCAAAGTTGCCTTCGAACATTTCGACGTGACTGTCGCCTTCAAAGGCCAGGATATGCGTGCAGATGCGGTCGAGGAAAAAGCGGTCGTGGGAAATGATTACCGCACAACCGGCGAAGTCGGCGATTGCGTCTTCGAGAACCCGAAGAGTTTCGACGTCGAGGTCATTTGTCGGTTCGTCAAGCAAAAGGACATTGCCGCCGTGACGGAGAAGCTTTGCCATGTGAACGCGGTTTCGCTCGCCGCCGGAGAGCAATGACACCGGCCTTTGCTGGTCGCTCCCCTTGAAATTGAACGCCGAACAGTATGCTCGCGAATTCATCTCTGCATCGCCCAACCAGATGAACTCGAGGCCGTCGGAAATCTCCTCCCAGACCGTTCGGTCATCGTCGAGATGGTCCCTCGACTGGTCAAGGTACGAGAGCTCTACCGTGTCTCCGAATTCGATCGAACCGGAGTCCGGATTTTCAAGGCCGGCCAGCAATCGGACGAGCGTTGTTTTCCCCGCCCCGTTCGGGCCGATGACCCCGGCGATGGCGCCAGAAGGTAGGCTG
>JAPOVX010000328.1:256-47070 GCA_026707935.1 Paracoccaceae bacterium | reverse complement strand
TCCGCGCCGGATGTAACCAGATGAGGCGCGTCGCCTACCCACACGAAGCTCTTTATCTTGGCCGGGTACCCCTGCATGGCCATGTGGCCCTTGTCGCGGAGGCGCCAGCCATGAAGCGCATTTTCCTGCATGGCCGTGACAAGATACCTGCCATCCGGACTGAAGCTCACGGCGCCATGGGATCCTTTCCAGACAAGCTTCGAGGGCTTCCAACGCCGCTCGCCACGCTCCCAGATTGTCGCGCCGCCATAATGGGCAACGGCCAGACGCTTGCCCTTCGCATCGAAGGCGAGGCCCCCGACGGTGCTGACGTGCTCGAGCGATGTCGCCGAGGTTTCTCCCCTGCGCCAGACATGCACGATCCTTCCGGACGAGCACGCCCTTTGCCCATGACCAGCGGCAACGCAATCGACCCAACGCGAGCCGAAATTGGCGATCTCTTCAACCTGGCCACCAGGCGATATGCGGAGAAACCGTCCGTCATCGCCGCCGGTCAACACATGGTCGGCGTCCGCCACAAGGCAGAGGACGGCGGCATCATGTGCCTTCGTCGCAGTGGGGGGCGTTTCGGGGCGGAAATGGCGAACGGTTCCGTCGCCAGAAGCCACGGCGACGGCCTCACCTGCGGCAGTGGCGCCCGTGACTGGAGCACCGATCTCGAACTTCAGGCCGCGTTTCTCCAACACCGATCGAGGGAACCCGCCCCGCCGATTGACACGCCTCGGCAGGTCTGGCGTCACGCCGCCCGACACGCCTCAAACCCTTCCTTCCGCCCCATGTTTTCGAGATCGCGACCGATGAACACCACGCGAGACAGGCGGGGCCTGCCCTCTGGCCACGGTCCCATTGGCGATCCGTCCATCAGCATGTGCACCCCCTGGAAGACGTAACGGTCGCCATGCCCGGAAAAGTCCAGGATGCCCTTCGAGCGCAGTATGTCTTGGCCGCGCTGCTGCAGGAGCTGGCCGAACCACTGCTGGAACCTGTCTAGATCAAGCGGCGTTTCCGAGACAAATGAGACGCTTGTGACGTCATCGTCGTGGTCGTGATCGTGTTCGGAGGTCAGGAAATCGGGTTCCACCTCCAGGACGCGGTCGAGGCTGAACGCGTTTAGCCCAAGAACTTCATCCAGCGGCGCCACGCAGTGCGTGGTGCGGATGATCTTCGTATATGGATTGATCTTGCGGATCCGCGCCTCGATCCGCTCAAGCCGGTCAGCTTCCACGAGATCGGTCTTGTTGAGCAGAACAACATCAGCGAAGGCCACCTGTTCCTCGGCTTCGTGATGCTCGCCAAGCTGCGCGTCGAGATGGACGGCATCCGCTACGGTCACGATGGCATCGAGCCGCGTGCGGTCGGCGACATCCTGGTCGACGAAAAAGGTCTGCGCCACGGGGGCCGGATCGGCAAGACCGGTGGTTTCGACGACGATGGCGTCAAACTGGTCGCCGCGCTTCATCAAACCGCTCAGGATCCGGATCAGATCGCCGCGGACGGTGCAGCATATGCAACCGTTGTTCATCTCGAACACTTCCTCGTCGGCATCAACGACAAGATCGTTGTCGATGCCTTCCTCGCCAAACTCGTTGACGATGACTGCATAGCGCTTGCCATGGCGCTCCGTGAGGATGCGATTCAGAAGCGTCGTCTTGCCGGCGCCGAGGAAGCCGGTGAGCACAGTGACGGGAATTTGTGAGCGTTGGTTCATCTTTCGTCCTTTCTAGGGTTTGGTGCGGTTGCACCGCAATCGCTGCAGCGCCCGTGGATCTCGATGACCGAGCGGTCGGGCGCGAAATCTGAGTCTGCGGACAGGGCTGCGATGGTGCGGGCAAGATGCGAAGACACATGCTCCGTGACGTTGCCGCAGCCACCGCAGATCTCAAAAACCGGGGTCTCGGAATGATGCGCTTCGCGGCACGCTGTCCAAGCGTTCGAGGACTCGATTCGGTGTACGTGGCCGGCCTCATGCAATTTGGCCAATGCCCCGTAAACAGTCGTCGCCGCGGTCACGCCGTCCGCGCGGAGCGCTTCCAGAATCCCATGGGCAGAGAGCGGGGGCCACTGACGCCTTAGAAACTCGAGTACCCTGACAGTATGCGTCTGGCGAGATGGTCCCTGCGTCATTTGGTACCTCCGTGTCGTCACCCCTCTCGACGATAGTAGTCGATGAGGTTATTTTACGCAATATTATAACGTTTCATTAAGTAGGCATGGGCCACGACCAACTGATCTTGTCGTTTTGCATGATCCCCGAGTTTGCCAGCCATGTCGCCCTGATCAACACAGCCCGGCTAGCCGGGTTCGGCCCCGTCAACGAGGTGCTGACGCCCGAAAGGGTCCAGGACGTTTTCGGCGTCACCTACCTGCACTTTGCACATCAAGGTCGCCTGATCCCCGCGCTGGATATCCGAAAAAAATGAAATCTCAATGGAAAGGAACAACCCATGATGCGATGCCTTTTGCTGGCAAGTGTCGCTGCCGCCTGTGCCAGCACCGCCACCGCCGATGGCATCACTGTCGACAATTGCGGTGACCCGCTGGACTTCGATACCGCGCCCGAGCGGATTGTGGTGCACGACAAGAACATGACCGACATGGCCTTTGAACTGGAACTGCAAGACAAGATTGTCGGCCTGACAGGCATTACTGGCTGGTACAAAACCAGCCCTGAATTCGATAACCTGCGCGGCGACATACCTGAGCTGGCACCGAAGATTCCGGCCATCGAAAACCTGATTTCAGTGGAACCGGATCTGTTCCTTGCCGGATCGTACTATGGCATGCGCCCCGGCGGCGATGTCACACCCGACACGCTTGCGCCTTACGGCATCAAGACAATCGTTCTGACCGAAAGCTGCGGGCATCTCGACAAGGATCACCCGTTCGTTCGTCGGCATGGACCTGCTGTTTGACGACGTTCCGCGCCTCGGCAGAGTCATGCAGGTTGACGACAGGGCCGAAGCGCTTGTGGCTGGCTGGAAAGCGGAACCCGCCGCCATCGAAATGCAGACCGCCGACCTGAAAGGGCTCCGCGTCTTCCTGTTGGACAGCCCTGCCGACGCGCCCTCCACCGCAGGCAAGTTCGCCATTCCCGATGCGATGATTGCAGCTGCGAGCGGCACGAATGTCACCCGTGACCTCGATACAAACTGGGGCCGCACGTCGTGGGGGGCGGTTGCAGCGGCCAATCCGGAGTCTCTGGTGCTGCTCGATTATCAGGCAGGAAACGGCGCGGCCGACACCTTCATGTTCCTGCAAGAGCACCCGGTGATGTCTCAGACCGACGCGGTCAAGAACGAACGCTGGATCGGCTTTCGGTATGAAGAGTTGACACCTGGCCCGGCAAACATCCGCGCCATCGCAATAGTGGCCCAAGCGATGAATCCAGGTTTGAACTGACTTGGCCCGATTGGGTCTGGCAAATTTCACCGGGGCGGTTGTTCTGGCCGCCCTTTTGCTGGCGTCGACCCTATATGGCACAACGAATATCCCGTTTTTCGACGTTGTCGAGGCGATTGCCCTGAACAGCGGGCTTGTTGGGGGCGACATGTCTCCGCTGCATCGAATCGTGTTCGACCTGCGCTTGCCGCGGGTGCTGTTTTTGTCATCACGGCGACAGGCGAAATTCTGCGCATCTGGACGCTTCCGCTGGCGGCGTTCTGCGGTGGCCTCGTTGCCTCGGGCATCGTGCTGGCGCTTGTCCGAGGTCTGCGCACAAGCGCGCCAGAAAAGCTGATCCTCGCCGGATTGGCAGTGTCATTCCTCTTTGCGGCGATCACAAACTATCTCGTATTCGCAGGTGACAGCCGCCCGGCACGTTCGGTGATTTTCTGGATGTTGGGCGGCCTCGGTCTGGCCCGATGGGAAACCTTCCCGCTGGTCTGCACCGGGCTGGTGCTGATCTTGGCCTATTCCCTTTATCACAGCCGATGGTTGGACGCGCTTTTGACCGGCGATCTCGCAGCATTGACCATTGTCGTGCCGGTGCAGGGGATGCGGTTCAGCATGTTCTTCGTGGCCGCGCTGGCCACGGCCGTGTTTGTGTCTGTCGCTGGCGTGATCGGCTTCGTGGGCTTGATGGTGCCGCACCTTGCGCGCGGAATTGCGGGGCCGTTGCACCGGCAGATTCTGCCAACGGCAGCCATCGTGGGCGCCGTATTGCTCACCGTCTCGGATATGCCGTGCAGGCTTCTCCTTGCTCCGCAGGAATTGCCGGTGGGGGTCGTGACCACATCGATCGGCTCTGCCTTTGTGTTCCTGTTGCTGTTCAGGACGCGGAAAATGGAGAGATAGCGGTCCAGGAAGAATTGACCGAACGACGGCATGTCATCGCGGACATTTTTCACACCCTGTTCCTTTCCCCGACAACGAAATCCCGTGGCTACCGGTTAGTGAGGGGCGAAGAGAAGCAGCGCGAAGAGGTGCTTCTGGCTGGCTTTGTGACCGACGTCATCAGTTCGTCTTTGGCACAGTTTTTTTGAAATTCGAAACTCGAGACCTGCTTGAGGCTTTGAGTTCCAGTGTGCGGGTCGATTTCCGGCTCAGTGTGACAAGACGCTCCAAGCGGTCTGTCGCATGTTCAGCGTCCGATAGACGGTCGGACGTGAATCCGAGACGACCTCGGCGAGATCGCTGATCGGGTATCGCCCTGTGCCATGCATCCGCCAGAACTCTTTCCTTTGTTTTTCTGACAGATTCGGCCTCTTCCCCCACAGGTTTCCCTTGGCCCTGGCGATCGCCATGCCCGCTCTGGTACGCATCTTGATGAGGTACGCTTCGAACACGGCGAAGGTGGTCGGTACGTGAGGCCGACCCGTCCTCGGCTTCACCTTGCTTGCCCTTTTCGGTCAATGAAGGTACCCAACATCATCGAGAACAACGCGACTAGCAAAAGGGACGGAAATGGCACGACGCAGGATCGCGATGATCGGGGCTGGCCAGATAGGCGGAACATTGGCGCACATGGCAAGCCAGAGAGAACTCGGCGATGTTGTCCTTTTCGACATTGTCGACGGTATTCCGCAGGGCAAGGCTCTCGACATTGCCGAAAGCGGCCCGATCGACGGTTTCAACGCCGCTCTCCAGGGGACAGGCAGCTATTCGGATATTGCCGGTGCGGATGTCTGTATCGTGACCGCGGGAATTCCGAGAAAGCCGGGCATGAGTCGGGATGACCTGCTCGGAATCAACCTCAAGGTGATGAAATCCGTGGGAGAGGGAATCCGGGAATTTGCACCGGACGCATTCGTGATCTGCATTACAAATCCGCTTGATGCCATGGTGTGGGCCCTGCAACAGTATTCCGGGATTCCCTCGGAACGGGTCTGCGGAATGGCAGGCGTGCTCGACAGCGCCCGGTTCCGGTACTTTCTGGCGCAGGAATTCAACGTGTCCGTCCAGGATGTCACGGCATTCGTCCTCGGCGGTCATGGAGATACCATGGTCCCGCTTGTCAGGTATTCCACCGTCGCCGGAATCCCGCTTCCAGATCTGGTTGAGATGGGGTGGACGACATCGGAACGCATCGGCGAAATCGTTCAGCGTACACGCGACGGAGGGGCCGAGATCGTCGGGCTGATGAAAACCATGTCGGCCTTTGTTGCACCGGCGACGTCGGCAATTGCGATGACCGAGTCGTACCTGTTCGACAAGAAACGGGTCCTTCCATGCGCCGCGCGCATCCGGGGGGCCTATGGTGTCGACGATCTTTATGTAGGCGTACCCGCTGTCATCGGTGAAGCGGGCATCGAGAGAGTCGTCGAAATCCAGTTCAACCCGGAAGAACAGGCCATGTTCGACCATTCGGTCGAAGCTGTCAGGAGCCTGGTCACGGCATGCCGGGAGATCGATCCGGATCTCGGCAGCGGTTGACATCGAGTCATCAGTACGGCGCATGAGCACGGTCGGTCTGTACGCGGCAAACGGGTTTTGAAACGAGGCCGAAACCCATGGTGTCCTTCCCTGGATCGCAACGATTCGCACTTTCCGCTCGAGACCGGCTGTCTGCCGCCCGTCTCCCCGACATTTCAGGCATTCAAAACGGGCTGACTGCTTATGAACATTCATGAACATCAGGCGAAGGACCTTCTCCGCGAATTCGGCGTCCCCGTCGCAGAGGGTCGCGTGGTCACCTCGACAGAACAGGCCAGCAGCGCGGCGCGGGAACTCTCGGGCCCGGTCTGGGTTGTCAAGGCCCAGATCCATGCGGGAGGCCGGGGCAAGGGCAGGTTCAGGAATGCGCCTACGGAAGACTTCGGTGGCGTCCGGATCGCCCGGTCGCGGGAGGAGGCCGCCATGGCCGCCGAAGACATGCTCGGACGAACTCTCGTTACACACCAGACCGGTCCGGAAGGAAAGACGGTCGGGAGGGTGTATCTTGAAGATGGCTGCGACATTCGCCGTGAACTTTACCTCGCGCTGCTGATCGACCGCGGAACGTCGCGCTTGTCGATCGTTGCCTCGACCGAAGGCGGAATGGATATCGAGGAGGTAGCGGCGTCCACGCCAGAGCGGATTCTCACGGTGACCGTCGACCCCGCATCGGGAATTTCGGATTTTCACGCCAGGAAGATCGCTTTCGGCCTGGGTTTGTCCGGCGATACCGTCCGGGACTGCCTGGCTCTCGTCCGAAATCTCTTTCGCCTGTTCATGGAGAAGGACTGCGAACTTCTCGAAATCAACCCGCTTGTGGTCGACGGAAACGACCGGCTCATGTGCCTGGATGCAAAGATCTCATTCGACGGTAACGCACTGTACAGGCAGCCCGACATCCTGGCACTCAGGGATCTCGCCGAAGAGGACGAACGGGAAGTCTCGGCGTCCGCATTCGGGCTGAATTACATTGCCCTGGACGGTGAAATAGGCTGTCTTGTGAACGGAGCCGGCCTCGCCATGGCAACCATGGACATCATCAAGCTCTACGGTTCCGAGCCGGCCAATTTCCTGGACGTAGGAGGCGGTGCATCACGGGAACAGGTCAAGGAAGCTTTCAAGATCATTACGTCCGATCCGAAGGTCAAGGGAATCCTCGTCAATATCTTCGGCGGCATCATGCGGTGCGACGTCATCGCCGAAGGCATTGTTGCGGCGGTTCGGGATGTCGGTCTACACGTCCCGCTCGTCGTTCGACTCGAAGGAACCAATGTCGAGATCGGACGGCAGATCCTCGGGAGCAGCGGTCTCAGAATTGCGGCTGCAAACGACCTTGCGGATGCCGCAAAGCGGATCATCGCGGAAGTCAGAGCCTAGGCGGAAGGACCCAATCATGGCCATTCTTGTTGACAAGGGCACCCGGGTCATTTGTCAGGGCTTCACCGGTCGGCACGGATCATTTCATTCCGAACAGGCGATCGCATACGGTACGGCAGTCGTCGGTGGCGTCACTCCGGGAAAGGGCGGCTCTACCCACCTGGGGCTGCCGGTTTTCGACACGGTAACGGCTGCGCGTTCGGCAACGGGTGCGAATGCAAGCGCGGTCTATGTCCCGCCACCGTTTGCCGCGGACGCAATCCTGGAAGCCATAGACGCCGGAATTGAGCTCATCGTCTGCATTACCGAAGGAATTCCCGTGCTGGACATGCTCAGGGTCAAACGGGTGCTCGACAACAGCACCACGCGCCTGATCGGACCCAACTGCCCGGGAGTCATCACGCCGGAGGATTGCAAGATCGGTATCATGCCAGGCCACATTCACCGTCGCGGATCTGTCGGCGTCGTCTCCCGTTCAGGCACGTTGACCTATGAGGCCGTCGGTCAGACGACCGCGATCGGACTCGGCCAGTCCACCTGCGTCGGCCTTGGCGGAGACCCGATCAAGGGTACCGAGTTCATTGATGTCCTGGACATGTTTCTCGATGATGATGAAACCGATTCCGTCATCATGATTGGAGAAATCGGCGGTTCGGCGGAAGAGGAAGCGGCGGCATACCTTGCAACGGAACGGGGAAAGGGCCGTTCGAAACCGGTCGCCGGATTCATTGCCGGGCGAACGGCACCGCCCGGCCGCAGAATGGGACATGCGGGCGCTATCGTCTCGGGCGGCAAAGGCACGGCAGAGGGAAAGATCGACGCAATGAGTGCAGCGGGGATCGTTATCGCGGAAAGCCCCGCGAGTCTCGGTGATGCGGTACTGGAGGCCATCAAGGGCGCCTGAGGCCGGAGGAAGCCGGATTCAACACGGTTTGAATCGTCGCAGGCCGAACGGTCGGTATCCCGGCAGACCACGGAGGAAATTATGAAGAACGGAGCCACCCCAACGGATCAAACCGGTAACGGAAATTTGCACGCTTCGTCCTTTCTTCAGAGGAACAACGCGGAATTCATCCGCCAGCTCTTCATCCGTTATTCGAACAACCCGCACTCCGTCGACGACGAATGGAGCCGCCTCTTCGCTGATCTCGGAGACGATGTCGCCGACATGAGACAGGAGTCGGACGGGCCATCCTGGGCGCGCAAGGACTGGCCGGCTTCGGTTGATTCCAGGTTTTCCGAGGCGTTCAACTGGGATCTCGAGGAATCGGACGAAGACCTCCGGACGAAGATACGACGTCGAATACCCGGAACACCGGGAACGGCAGTGCATGAAAGCCATGTGCAGCAAGCCGTGCTCGATTCGATTCGCGCCCTGATGCTGATTCGATCATTTCGAATCCGCGGACACCTGGCGGCGGACCTTGACCCGCTTGGCATGCGTGACACCGGCGGCCACGACGAACTTGACCCGGGAACCTACGGATTCGGTGATTCCGACATGAGTCGGCCGATCTTTCTCGACAATGTGCTTGGCCTCGAGACGGCGACCTTGCGCGAGATCATGGGAATCGTCCGACGGACCTATTGCGGGACATTTGCATTACAGTACATGCACATTTCCGATCCCGCCGAAGCGGCCTGGCTCAAGGAACGGATCGAGGGCTACGGAAAGGAAATCGCCTTCACCAAGAGGGGGCGACAAGCCATTCTCAACAAACTGGTTCAGGCGGAAGAATTCGAGAAATTCCTCCACGTCAAACACACCGGCACCAAGCGATTCGGCCTCGACGGCGGGGAAGCCCTGATTCCGGCGATGGAACAGATCATCAAGCGCGGCGGCGCTTTGGGCGTTCGCGAAATCGTCATCGGCATGCCGCATCGGGGCAGGCTCAACGTCCTTGCCAATGTCATGGGCAAGCCGTTCAAGGCGATCTTCAACGAGTTTCAGGGAGGCAATTTCAAACCGAACGAAGTCGACGGTTCCGGAGATGTCAAATACCACCTCGGCGCCTCGTCGGACCGGGAATTCGACAACAACGTCGTCCACCTTTCCCTGACGGCAAACCCATCGCACCTCGAGGCGGTCAATCCGGTTGTGCTCGGGAAAGTCCGGGCCAAGCAGGAACAGCTGCACGACGAAGACCGGAAGGCCGTCCTGCCGATTCTGCTTCACGGTGATGCTGCCTTCGCCGGACAGGGCGTCGTTGCGGAATGTTTCGGCCTGTCGGGCCTGCGCGGTCACAAGACCGGCGGAACCATACATATCGTCGTCAACAACCAGATCGGCTTCACGACCGCCCCGAGGAATTCACGCTCGTCTCCCTACCCGACGGACATCGCCCTGATGGTGGAAGCGCCGATTTTCCATGTCAACGGCGATGACCCGGAAGCCGTCGTTCACGCGGCCAGGGTGGCGACCGAGTTTAGACAGAAATTCGGGAAAGACGTGGTCATCGACATCTTCTGCTATCGGCGTTTCGGCCATAACGAAGGCGATGAACCGATGTTTACCCAGCCGATCATGTATTCGAGGATCAAGCAGCACCAGACGACGCTGTCGCTCTACACCGACCGGCTTGTTCGCGACGGCTTGATGTCACTCGGTGAAATCGAGGACATGAAATCCACCTTCCGCGAACACCTTGACCAGGAATTCGAAGCCAGCAGGGGATACCTGCCAAACAAGGCTGACTGGCTCGACGGGCGCTGGTCTCACCTCGACAGGAAGGACGACATATACCAGCGCGGAACCACGGGTGTCGATGCTCGAGTCCTCGCCGAGATCGGCAGGGCGGCGACCAGAATACCTGGGCGTTTCCGGCCCCATCGCACGGTTGGGAGGATTCTCAAGAGCAGGCGGGAAAGCATCAAAACCGGAAAGGCGATCGACTGGGCTTCGGCGGAAGCACTTGCGTTCGGGTCATTGCTGATCGAGGGACACCCGGTTCGCTTGTCCGGTCAGGATTGCACGCGAGGAACGTTCAGCCAGAGACACTCGGGAATCATTGACCAGGACACCGAGGAACGATTTCTGCCCCTCAACCAAATCAAAAGCGGGCAGGCACATTTTGAAGTCATAGACAGCATGCTCTCGGAATACGCGGTTCTTGGCTACGAATATGGCTATTCCCTCGCGGAACCCAATGCGTTGACCATTTGGGAAGCACAGTTCGGCGACTTCGCCAATGGCGCACAGATCATGATCGACCAGTTCATCAGTGCGGGCGAAAGCAAGTGGCTGCGCATGTCCGGACTGGTGATGTTGCTGCCGCACGGTTTCGAAGGACAAGGGCCGGAACATTCCTCTGCAAGGCTTGAACGTTTCCTGCAACTTTGCGCGGAAGACAACTGGATCGTTGCAAACTGCACGACCCCGGCCAATTACTTCCATATCCTTCGACGCCAGATGTACAGGAATTTCCGAAAACCCCTGGTCATCATGACTCCCAAGTCACTTTTGCGTCATCGGATGGCCGTGTCCGCAATCGAGGACTTTTCGACGGGGTCGAGCTTTCACAGGGTGCTTTGGGACGATGCGGAGAAGGGGCAATCGGAAACGGAGCTGGTTGCGGACAGCAGGATTCGTCGCTGCGTTCTCTGCTCGGGAAAGGTTTACTTCGACTTGCTGGCAGAGCGTGACGCACGGGGCATCAGGGATATCTACATCATGCGGGTCGAACAGCTCTATCCCGTCCCGGCCATGTCTCTCACCAGCGAGCTCGGGCGGTTCAAGAAGGCAGACTTCGCCTGGTGCCAGGAAGAACCCAAGAACCAGGGGGCCTGGAATTTCATTGAGCCCAACCTCGAATGGATACTCACGCGTTGCGGGGCAAGTCACACAAGGCCGATCTATGTTGGTCGAAGAGCCTCGGCTTCCCCGGCGACGGGGCTTGCAAAAGAACACCAAACCGAACAAGAGGCGCTCGTCGATCGTGCACTGACCATTGATGGAATCCAGAGATGACCGATATTCGCGTACCCGCCCTGGGCGAGAGCGTCACCGAAGCGACGCTCGCGTCCTGGAGCAAGCAGGCCGGAGATGCGGTCAAGACCGACGAGATCGTCTGCGAACTTGAAACGGACAAGGTGTCTGTCGAGGTTCCATCTCCGGCAACCGGCGTAATTTCGGAAATCCTGGTTGCCGCCGGCGAATCCGTTGAGGTCAACGCGCTGCTCGCAACCGTCTCGGAGGCCGATGCATCCGAAGTGTCGGCGCAATCGGCGGCATCGGAAGGCGAGCAACCGGGGGGTGACCTCCGGTCAGGCCCGGAGGCGGCGGCTGAAGCCATTGACGTGGTGGTCCCCGCGTTGGGCGAAAGCGTCACGGAAGCGGTCATTTCGGCCTGGAATGTTCAGGCAGGCGACCGGGTGTCCGCGAACCATACGCTGTGCGAACTCGAAACTGACAAGGTCGCGCTCGAAGTGAATTCTCCGGCGTCGGGAATCGTGTCCAGGGTGCTCGCCGAGGCGGGCACTACGGTTGCTCCCGGAGACAGGATCGCCGAGATCAGATCCGGGCCGGACGACGGGGGCACCCTCGAGCCCGACTCGGCTCAAGATGCGCCCTCCGCCAGGCGGTTGATGGAAGAACACGGCATCGACCGTTCCGATGTTCAGGGCAGCGGACGTGACGGTCGCGTCATGAAACCCGACGTGCTGGGCGCCATCGACAAACGACGGGACACCGAAACGCCGAAGCCCGATCGCGCAACCGGCATCGGGGAGGCCGACGTGGCCGCCATTCTCACGAGCCAGTCGCCCTTACCCGACCTGCCCCGCGATCCTGCCATCGTCGACGACGCTGCACGCGAAGAACGCGTCCGCATGACCCGGCTTCGGATGACAATCGCCCGTCGACTCAAGGACGCCCAGAATACTGCTGCCATTCTCACGACCTGGAACGAACTCGACATGACATCCGTCATGGAAATGCGCGCCGAATTCAAGGACCTGTTCCAGAAAAAGCACGGCGTGAAACTCGGGTTCATGTCGTTCTTCACCAAGGCCTGTTGCATCGCTCTGAAAGAAATCCCGGAGATCAACGCCGAGATCGATGGAGAGGACCTGGTTTTCAGGAATTACGTCAACATGGGCATCGCGGTCGGAACGCCCGCTGGACTGGTCGTTCCCGTCATCCGCAACGCCGACGCGCTTGACTTTGCCGGAATCGAGGTGCGGCTTGCAGAACTGGGGGAACGCGCCCGCGAAGGACGGCTGGCCATCGCGGATCTCCAGGGAGGAACGTTCACGATCTCGAACGGCGGCGTCTACGGATCGCTGATGTCGTCGCCGATCCTCAATCCTCCCCAGTCGGGAATCCTCGGCATGCACAAGATCCAGGAGCGCCCGATCGTGTACAAGGGGGAGATCACGGCACGCCCGATGATGTACCTGGCCCTGTCCTACGATCACAGGATCGTCGACGGAAAGGGAGCCGTTACGTTTCTGGTGCGGGTCAAGGAAATACTTGAGGACCCGCGCCGGCTCCTGATGGACCTCTGAGTACACCCGACCGAAGGTGATCCGGTTCGATCATATCGTCATCGGTGCCGAATCCCTCGAATCCGGCAACCGATGGATACGGCAGTCGTGCGGCATCGACATTCCTGCCGGTGGCCGCCATCTGCACATGGCAACACATAACCTGGTGACGGCGACCGGACAGGACACCTACCTGGAAGTGATCGCGAAAGACCCGGAGATGGCAGCACCGAAAAGACCAAGGTGGTTCGGACTTGACGACACGTTCGTGGCAGAGAGGCTGGCCGCATCGCCGTACCCGCTCGCCTGGGTCGCCTCGACCGATGCGCTTGATGCGGCATGCGCGAGAGCACGGTCAGTTGGGGTCGACGTCGGACGCCCACTTTCCATGTCGCGCGACAACCTGCGCTGGCGGATCGCCGTCAGGGATGACGGATTCCCCGGCCTCGAGGGTGCTGCACCAATGATCATGGAATGGCCGACGGGCACGCACCCTGCGCGCGGAATGACCGATCTTGGCATTCGGCTACGCAGGATCTCGATCGCGACACCCCATGAGGACAGATTGATCGCGTTGTTCGACGCCCTCGGTCTCGCCGAACGGCCGGACGTAACCACTGCTTTCCCGGATCCCGGTGTGCCAGCCTCGCGACTGGCTGTAGAACTTTTGCTACCCGGCGGCGGAACCTGTGTATTGAGTTGAGCACGTGACACCGTTATCGAGTGTGATTGGCTCCGTTCACCCACGGCGGTAATCCGTTGCCTGCCGTGGCTGCCGTATCCGGTTATCTGCAGAAGGAAGACCAATGTCGGAGAACGAATTTGACGTCATCGTAATCGGCGGCGGCCCGGGGGGGTACGTGTGCGCCATACGTTGCGCCCAATCGGGGCTCGCGACGGCCTGTATCGAAGGACGGGGCGCGCTTGGAGGCACGTGTCTCAATGTCGGTTGCATTCCCTCCAAGGCCTTGCTGCACGCGTCGCACCTCTACCACGAGTCACGGAGCAATTTCCGCACGATGGGCATCATGGGTGATCCGCCGTCAGTCGACCTGGCTCGGATGATGACATACAAGGGCGACACCATTTCCCAGAATACTGCCGGCATCGAATTCCTGTTCAAGAAGAACAAGGTCACCTACATCAAGGGTTGGGGCCGGATGTCCGGGGACGGACAGGTTTTGGTTGGCGAATCGAGCTATCGTGCGAAAAACGTCGTCATCGCAACAGGTTCCGAGCCGTCTTCACTCCAGGCCGTGCCCGTGGACGAGAAACGGATTGTTACATCGACAGGGGCGCTCGCTCTCGAGGCAATCCCTGAGCGGATGGCCGTCATCGGTGCCGGAGTCATCGGCCTGGAATTGGGATCGGTTTACGCCCGCCTTGGCAGCAAGGTCACGGTTATCGAATACCTGAACGAAATTACGCCGGGACTCGACAAGGACATCTGCAAGGCATTTCGCCGCGCACTTTCGAAACAGGGGTTGAAGTTTGTGCTCGGCGCCGAGGTTACCGGCGTGAAGGATTCGGGCGAATATTCGACCCTGACCTATGCCCTGAGGAAATCATCGTCCGAAAAGGAGCTTGATGCCGAGGTCGTGCTGGTAGCGACGGGGCGAAAGCCATTCGTCGACGGCCTGGGATTCACCGAATGCGGGGGAAAACTGAATGACCACGGGCAAATCGTCACGGACGCGAAATGGCGGACCTCGATCGAAGGCGTGTTTGCCATTGGAGACGTCATCGCGGGACCAATGCTCGCACACAAGGCCGAGGACGAAGGGATGGCGGTCGCTGACTCGATTGCCGGGAAGGCCGGGCATGTCAACTACGATGTCATACCCGGTGTCATCTATACTGCGCCCGAAGTGGCATATGTGGGGAAAACCGAAGACCAGTTGAAAGATGAAGGCACGGCCTATCGGGTCGGGACATTTCCGTTCATGGGGAACGCACGGGCGAAGTCGATGTTCATGGGAGAAGGCTTCGTCAAGCTCCTCGCCGACGCCGAAAGCGACAGGATCCTTGGGTGCCATGTGCTCGGCCCAACCGCGGGCGAATTGATTCATGAGGTCTGCGTCGCCATGGAGTTCGGCGCCTCGGCCGAAGACCTGGCCCTGACGTGCCATGCCCATCCGACATGTTCGGAAGCGGTCCGGGAAGCAGCGCTTGCCTGCGGACTGGGGGCCATCCATGCGTAATCCGTACATTGGGTCCGCAAACGGAACGCCCGAGATCTATCTGTCGCCGAAGTCGTATCGCTGCAGGGTCCGGCCGAAGTCGGAATCCCAACGGTCTGCGGCACGGTATCCGGGGCAGAATTTCCTGAGCAGGCTGTAGAATCTCCTGCCGTGATTCATTTCTGCAAGGTGGCAGGCTTCATGAATGGCGACGGCCCTCTGCACGTAAGGAGGCGCCATCGCAAGGCGCCAGGACAGTGTCACCCGCCCGGCACGTGAACAGGAGCCCCAAATCGAAACCGGATCCCTGAACCTGACCTCACGCACCTCCCGTCCCAATTCCCTGGCACAGCCGTAGACAACGGGTTTCATGTATCCGGCTGCTTTCCCGATCAGAAACTGCTTGATCTCGCGGGGGACTTCGGCGGCTTTGCAGCCAACCTCGAGCACCTTCCCGTCAATCCGCACTCCGGGAACGGAACCAGGAACGATCCGGCACCTGATTCCCTGGTAGTGGATCGATTCTCCGTGAGTCGGAACCACCAAAGGAGGGAGCTTTTCCAGTTGGTCCCGGATCCAGGACTCATTCGTCCGGGCAATCGCGAGGATGTCGTCACGCGTGGTATTTCGCGGAACGCGCATCCGGATCGTGTCCTTCTTCCTGAGTTGAACACGCAACGTGATGTTCCGGGAAGCTCTTGAACTCAAGACTTCCACATAGATCGGATGCGTACTCTCAAATACGATCTCTTCCATCATCGACGCGGCATCGACAAAACAATCCCTGCTTTGTCAAAGCCAAGTCCGGATCCGCGGAAGTCCCGATTCCGGACGCAACCGACGTGTCCGGCCGTGGAGGCACCAGCGAGGCATTGCCGGTTGAACGGAACAGGATCGTTGCAGTGAATTGGGCAGCCATCCGGTGGCAGGTTTGAAGCCTTTGACTCGATTGCCACGCTGTGGCAGGAGGTGCCGGCCGCGTACAATCTTCCAGGAGACGACCTGTATGCCGAAAGAGAGTTGGGGGACCAAAAGGGTCTGCCCGGAAACCGGAAAACGGTTCTATGATCTCGGTCGTGACCCGATCGTCAGTCCATATACGGGCACCGAATACCAATTGTCCGACTTCACCGGAGAACGACCACAAACCTCGATGGCCGACAAGGAGGATTCCTCGAGGCTTTCCGATGTGACGTCAGAGGAGTTGACCGACAATGTCGATACGCTCGATGACACCGAAGCCGGCACAGATATCGATGAGGACATTCCAGACATCGACGACGACGATGATACGGTTGACCTTGAAGAGATCGCCGATGTGCCCAACCCTGACGACGACAGCAACTGACCCGTTGTGACGTGCTTGATAGGCAGGATGGTGTCGGTTACGTTCGACGAGGGAAGCAATAGCATCACGGGGCCGTAGCTCAGATGGGAGAGCGTCGCGTTCGCAATGCGAAGGTCGGGAGTTCGATCCTCCTCGGCTCCACCAATCCGGCTGGCGTGCGACCGCAGAATCGTCGGCAGTAACATGGTCCGGCGCGGTTGATGCCTGGCGGGTCATGCCGGTTGCGGCGCAGCTGGCGGACCCGGTACGAGGTTCGCGGCCACGTCGTGCATGGCATCCGGCCGTTGAATTCGGCAACCGGTCAGCGGAAATGTTCACGTAACCGGAATCGTCGGCGATCGCCGGATCCGGTCGAGGAGGTGTCACGATGGCTCGACAGTCGCCGCTTCATCCGCCAACGGCTCCTGAGCGCAATACCGCCGGTCGCTTCACACCGTTCGCGAGGCGGGCGAGGCAATCGAACCGGGCAGGCCGGACGATGAAACCCGGCGCGTCGCTCCTTATCCTGCCGTTGTTATGCGGACTTGCCGCCTTTCCGGCTGAAAGTCGTGCAACGCAAACCGCGGACCCGGACCCCGCGGTCCTCGTGGAGTGGGCGTCCGGGGAAAGCGCGGAGCGCCTTTCCCGCTCGTCGCACAAGGCGGACTTCTTCCCGCTCAGCAATCACTTCATCAGCCAGGACAACGCCATTTTCTGCGGCCCGGTCTCATCGGCCATCGTCCTGAACGCGCTGCGTCTCGGCAGGAAAGACGGGCTGCCGCAGGATCGGCAATCGATTGCGCAGGACGAATTGGTCTACCTCCCGGAAGGCGCCAACCCGTTCTACGGGAAATACACGCCCAACAACGTCCTCACCGAGCGGACCAAGACGCGGCTCGAGGTCCTCGGCAAACCCATCCTTATCGACGGCGATCACAGGAGCGATTTCGGCCTGCAGTTGCGCCAACTTGCACAAGTACTGGGCAGCCACGGCCTTGAGGTCGTAACCCGGGTCGTGGACGAGAACGCGGATCCGGCGGCGATCAGGAGCGAGATCGCCGCGAACCTTGCCGCCGGGGGCGATTTCGTGCTGGTCAACTATGCGCGCGGAAGCCTCGGGCAGGAAGGCGGCGGTCACATCTCTCCGCTCGGGGCGTATGACGAAAGCAGCGATTCCTTCCTGATCATGGATGTCAACCCCAACCGGGCACCGTGGGTGTGGGTCGAAGCCAGGGGCCTGATTGCGGCGATGCGGACCTTCGACACGGTCGAGAACCGGGGCTACCTCCTGGTGTCGGAAGGAGATTAGGGCATCCGACGGACGTGTTCGGCGGGCGGCGCCGACAGGAATGGGTGGACGCCGAGACACCGTCCCCCCTGCCGTCGATCCTGGCGCCTGCACGGGCAAAGCTTGCGCATGACCTCAGCGCACGAAGAGTTGTCGTCCGCGCACGCACGCCTCGGCAATTCACCGGACACTTGACCGGGTTCCCTTGCCATGCATGGTATCATGATTCTCCGGTTC
Source organism: Paracoccaceae bacterium (assembly GCA_026707935.1). Lineage (GTDB taxonomy): Bacteria > Pseudomonadota > Alphaproteobacteria > Rhodobacterales > Rhodobacteraceae > JAPPHA01. The sequence goes on along the minus strand of JAPOVX010000328.1, from coordinate 29,306 downwards.
GGCGAAGAGTTCGCTGGCAATCGAGAAGTTGCGAAAGAGCGGAACGTTGAAGTTTGCCCTTAACCACGTGACAGTGCCCCGTTTGCACTACAAGGACTTCCTTGATCTGGCGGCGAGACTTGGCTGCATCGGAGTGGAAGTCCGCAACAACATCGCCCGTCCGCTTTTCGACGGCCTGAATCCCGGGGAAGCAGGCAGGGTTGCCAAGGACACGGGAGTGCGGCTTCTCGGTTTGAGTGAGGTCTACGCGTTCAACAGCTGGGACGCAGAGCGGAGTCACGCTGTACGGTCGCTGATTTCGACGGCGACGGCCGCGGGAGCCGAAACGATCAGCCTCATTCCCCGGAACGACGGGACGTCGCACGGTGACGATGAGAGGCGGGCGAACTTGCGAACTGCTCTGGAGGCCATCCTCCCGATGCTGCGCGACGCAGGCATCGTCGCCCTGGTCGAACCTCTGGGATTCCGACGTTCTTCGCTTCGTTCAAAGACCGAACTCATCGAGGCCATCAATTCAATCGACAACGAAGACCGCTTCAGGCTGGTCCACGATACCTTTCATCATGCGCTTGCCGGCGGCGGGCAGATCTATCCGGCCTATACTGGAATAGTTCACGTCTCAGGAGTCTCGGACCCAACGCTACGGCTTGATGAAATGGAAGACGAGCATCGCGTTCTCGTCGACGAGCATGACCAGCTCGGGAATATCGCGCAACTTGCGGCACTGTTCGCCTCTGGCTATGATGGCGCGATGTCATGGGAGTGCTTTTCTCCGGTAACGCAGTCAATGGAAGACCCGTATACGGAACTCAAGCGCTCTTTCGAATTCGTCTCCTCGCGAGTTCAGGCAAAGGTTGCCTGAAGCGTGGATTCCGGCGGAAATTTGAAATCGCGGGTGAGCCGGACACCCTCAACCCAAACCTTGGAGGAAATCCATGAAAAAGACCTTGATTGCCTTTAGCGTTACCGCGCTGATGTCTACAGCGGCCGCTGCCGAGACCATCGGATACGCGATGTCGGAATTCAATGACAACTGGCTGACAATTATGCGCAACGCGGCCGTCAAATGGGCAGCGGAAAACGGCCACGAACTGCTTGTCGAGGATGGCCAGAGCGACCTCGGGCGCCAGCTTGACCAGATCAACAACTTCGTCGCGACAGGTGTCGACGCGATCGTTGTGGTTCCGATCACCGGCGATGCGACCCAGGCAATGACCGACGTTGCGTCGTCGGCAGGAATACCGCTGGTCTTTGCGAACCGCATTCCCGGGAATTTCGACACACTGCCCGACGACCAGGCGGTCGTGGCATCGGATGAAACCGAATCCGGCACGCTTGAGACCTTCTATATCTGCCAGCAATTGCGTTCCGCCGGAAAGGTCGACGGGGGTGCCCGTGCCTACGTCCTGCAAGGTCAATTGCATCATCCGGCCGGCATCTCCCGCACCAAGGACGTTCATGACGTGGTTGGCATGGACATGTGCAACTTCATCGAGATCATCGACGTCCAGGTTGGCAACTGGTCCCGCAACGAAGCGCAGGACATCATGACCAACTGGCTGACAACGGGTGACGAATTCGATGCGGTCATCGCCAACAACGATGAAATGGCCATCGGTGCCATTCTCGCGTTGAAAGCAGCAGGCGTCGACATGGACAGCGTGCTCATCGGCGGTGTCGATGCAACGCCCGACGCGCTTCAGGCGATGGCAGCCGGTGAACTTGATGTCACCGTGTTCCAAAACGCCGCGGCTCAAGGCGCTGGCTCGATCCAGACCGCGATAGCCCTTTCACGCGGCGAGTCGGTCCCGCGTTTTGTCCGCATCCCGTTCGAGTTGGTGACGCCGGACAACATGGACGAATACATCGGCGCGAACTGATCCAAGAGTGGCGAGGTGAGCGGATGAAGACCGCTCACCTCCCTTGTCGATCGGCGACCCGAACCCGTCGATATGGAAATTTGACGCAAGACATTTCCGGGGGGAATCATGGCTGACAATGTCCACGGAACCGGGGGGCAAACATACGACCACAAGAAGCGCGCATGGCCGCCGGAAATCGGTGTGTTCATCGCATTGATCGTCATCATCGTCATTTTCGAGATTCTCGGTGCGCTTGTCGTCGGCCAGAGCCTGCTTTTCGACACCAAGGGACGCTTCGATGGCCCGCTCGGGATTTTCAATGTCGCGCGCCTGAAAATCATGATCCTGCAGGTGTCGATCATCGGTATCATTGCCATCGGGTCGACCCAGGTCATCATCTCCGGGGGCATCGACCTGTCTCCCGGATCGGTCGTAGGCCTCACGGCAATGATAGCAATGAGTTTTGCCCAGGTGGCAGAAGTCAACGGCCTGCCCAACCCGAAACCGGTTTTCGGTTCATGGGCGCATGACATACCCGCCCTGGCTCCGATTGTCGTTGGACTGACCATCGGCCTGTTCGCGGGTCTCGTCAACGGCACCCTGATCGCCTACACCCGCATTCCGCCATTCATAGCGACATTGGGAATGATGGTCTTTGCCCGCGGTGCCGCGAAGTGGTGGACCAAGGGCGAACCCGTGTCCTTCCCGACGGAAAGCTACGCAACCATCGGTTCGGGCATGATGCCGGTCGTGATTTTTGTGGCGCTCGCAATCCTTTTCCACTTCCTGTTGAGGAATACGGTTTACGGCAAGCACACATATGCCATCGGGTCCAACGAGGATGCCGCGCGAATGTCCGGGATCAAGGTCCAGCGCCACAAGGTCATGGTCTACGCCATCGCGGGCGTCCTGGCAGCTACCGCCGCCATCGTGCTGAGTTCGAAGAATCTTACTGCCCAGTCCGGAATGGGCATCATGTACGAGCTGGATGCAATCGCCATGACAGTCATCGGTGGGGTCAGCCTGGCTGGCGGCCGCGGATCAATCATAGGCACAGTTCTGGGCGCCATGATTTTTGGTGTGATCATCTCCGGATTCACGTTCTTGCGCCTTGACGCCTTTTACCAGGAGATGGTCAAGGGGATCATCATCATCAGCGCAGTCGTTCTTGACCAGTTGCGGCAACAGCGCGCAGCGGCGAGAGCATGACGGGAGACGATGTCATGAGCGACACAGGCAATTCGATTGTCCTCGAAACCCGTGATCTGACTAAGCACTACGGCGGTGTGCATGCACTCGAAGGAGCAGACTTCGTCCTCCACGCGGGCGAGCACGTGGGGATCATGGGCGACAACGGCGCCGGCAAGTCAACCTTTGTGCGTCAGATTACCGGTGTGGAACAGAGAACCCGGGGTGAGATCGTCTTCGATGGACATCCTGTCCACTTCTCGGGCCCGCTCGAAGCCCGAGAGGCCGGAATCGAGACGGTTTTCCAGACTTTGGCGTTGGCCGATGATCTCGATGTTCCGGACAATCTCTTTCTCGGCAGGGAAATGACCAGGCTCGATTGGCTCGGTCCTTTCAGGCTTCTCGATTACAAGGGAATGCGGCAGGCGACGCTTGACGGCCTCAAGAAAACTGCCGTCAAGATCCCGAATATCAAGAACACGATCCGCAACATGTCGGGGGGCCAGCGGCAGTGCGTGGCGATCGCTCGCACGGCCACGTTCCATTCGAAACTGACAATCATGGATGAGCCGACCGCGGCACTGGGTGTTCAGGAGACGGCCCAGGTCGAAAACATCATTCGGACACTGAAAGAGCAGGGCGAACCCCTGATCCTGATCAGCCACAACATGCGGCAGGTTTTTGATCTTGTGGACCGTGTCGTGGTGTTTCGTCGCGGGCGTATCTGTGCCAACCTGGACATCAAGAACGAAGACATCACTGGCGAGGACGTCGTGTCCTACATCACCGGGGCCAGAACCCAATCAGGGCACGCAGAAGCAGCCTGAGGACGACGCAGTTCCAAACGGACGCGGGTCGGTCCTCCGTCTGCTGCCGCCCGGTACTGCCTGGTTGGCCTGCCCAAGACAATCCGTGGATTTCATCCACATGTTCCCGGAAATTCCGGTCGATGAAGCTCGCCGCCGCGTCGCCTGACGCGTTTCCCGACGTCCGGCGCTGATCGTCGGGTCGAGGCCGGCAAATGATCGAGAGCGAACCCCGGGCCGCAGAAATCGAAGGTGAAAGCGATGTGGAAGTCCCTCAGCGTACGTCATCCGTTCTTCCGACCAGCCTGGAGGCGTTTGGTCACGACGGCATTTGTCGGGTGCTGGACACTGTTCGAACTCTGGACGGGGAGCGTATTCTGGACAATCCTGTTCGGAGCGGTCTCGGTCTATTGCATCTATGAATTCTACATCGCTTTCGACCCGGCCAACTACGAGGACCGTGATGGGTGAACTCTTGCGAAGTCCCGTCAGCGACCGCGGGAAGGTGCATGACGTGACGCCCCGGAACGCGGGCTGGCAGTATGTCGGTTTCTCGCTTCATCGACTGCGCCAAGGCGAGATTGCAGCGGAAGAGACGAATGACCGTGAAGTGATACTGGTCATGGTCGAAGGCAAGGCCCGCGTCTCCGGCGCGGGCACGGACTGGGGTATCCTGGGAGACCGGATGGACGTGTTCGAGAAGACGCCGCCGCACGGTCTCTACCTGCCAGACGGCACGGCATGGGAAGCAAGAGCCGAATCCGATTGCGTCGTTGCTGTTTGCTCGGCGCCCGGAAATGGCGGCCATGAGCCGAGGAGGATCGGACCTGACGGAATCACGCTCACGGAACGCGGCCGGGGCACGAATACGCGCCTGATCAACAATATCGCCATGGAAAACGAGGACTATGCCGACAGCCTTCTTGTCACCGAGGTCTTCACGCCCGCAGGACATTGGTCGTCCTATCCGTCTCACCGCCATGACGAGGATGACTATCCCCGAATCACCTACCTCGAAGAAACCTACTACCATCGCCTGAAACCGGCATCGGGCTTCGGCATCCAGCGTGTCTACACGGACGATCGACAACTCGACGAGACGATGGCCGTTGCCGATGGCGACGTGGTGCTGGTCCCACGCGGACACCACCCCTGCGCCGCACCCTATGGGTTCGAAATGTACTATCTCAACGTCATGGCCGGGCCGTTAAGAAAATGGCGCTTCGTTCTTGCGCCGGAGGTCACGTGGATTGCCGAACGCGACGCGTGAGCGTCAGTCGTAAGCGTGGTCCGCCGGAACGCTTCCGGGTCACAGGTAGACATGCCGGAAATGCCGACGTGACGAGGTAAAGGGGCAGAAAGAACGCTTTGGCATTACCATCGCGTCGACCGGACCGGGCGAGGAATGCGCATGGCGTCGCGCTCACCGAGCCCAACCATCGATTGGTGAAGCGTCTTTCAGCACTTGCCGACAAGGTTCCGGATTTTGCCTTGTACCAACCGTGTTTCGAATGGTACCTTATTCTCGTGGGGCCATAGCTCAGCCGGGAGAGCGCTTGCATGGCATGCAAGAGGTCAGGGGTTCGATCCCCCTTGGCTCCACCAATTCATTGTCATGCGGGAATCGGTTGGCGTGCCGACGGCCAGGGCGAACGGTCAGGACCGCTGCGCCTCGTCGAGGCGTCGGCGCGATGGCGAGACCGGTCAGCCCTCCGGCAGTGAAGACACCGTGAATTGCGCCCGGCCGTCGAGCCTCTTCCGGTGACCGGGAATCACCGGCATCGTCCCACCAGAACGAAGCCGCCCCAAGTGTCGTCGTTGAACTGTTCATTCACATGCCGTGACGCGCCCCCGGAGGAACACACCTGCCCGGTGTTTCGTCGAGTTACCGGGACCGGGGGCCTTCTCTCTGCTCGCCTTGTTCAAAGTCCTGCCTTGTGAACCGGACCAAGCCGACACATGGCGCAGCCTGCCCTGCCAACCACGGATCAGGCTGAAAGTACGTACCAGAAAAAGCATCGACGGGGCACGTCCATGGTCCAGGCACGAACCGTCGCGGTCACGATGAACCGGCATGGCTGCCAACTGATGGCGGCAGACCTGCACCCGAATACGCCGCCACGTCAGACCTTGGTCCAGTGTCCTGTCCTTGACGAATCGCGAATTGATTCGACCAGGCATTGGACCCGATACCCTTGACGAAACCCGAACGGTTCGATCCCCCCACCAACGATGGCGGCTGCAAATCTTCCGATCTCGATTGCCTTCAATTCGTTGAAGCCGATCTGGTGTCCGGGCGCAGTGCAGAATCGGTCATATGGCTTGTGCTCCGGTCCACACTCGATTTTCCTGAAACCGCGCAATCCGGTCGGGCCTGTCGATTCGTACAGGTGCAACTCGTTCAACCTTTCCTGGCTGAACAGGAGCGCGCCTCTCGAGCCGTAGATCTCGAAATCATGCTGCATCTTGCGGCCAGTTGCGCACCAGTTGGCCTCGATCGAACCACTAACGCCCGACGAAAACCGCAAGAATGCCCGCGATATGTCGTCGACCTGGACACGGCGGCGTTTGCCATCCGTGTCCAGGCGATGCCCGACCAGGGTTGCGCTGTCGCCCAGAACTTCCGTGATCGGGCCAAGCAGGAATTCAGCCGTCGCAAGCGCATGACTACCGATGTCTGCAAGTGCCCCCCCTCCCCGAGGATCGTGACGAAATGTCAGAGGACCATTCGGATCGGACATGTAATCCTCTGCATGGATGCCACGGTAGCTGTAGATGTCCCCCAGGTCTCCGGCGGCGACCAGGTCACGGGCGACTTCCAGCATCGGGTTCGCAAGGTAGTTGAATCCGACCTGCGTCTTCAGCCCGGCCGACTCAGCCGCTTCCGTCACCTCAAGCGCGCCTTGTACCGACGGCGTCAGCGGTTTCTCGCAATAGACGTGTTTTCCCGCACGAACCGATGCCAACGCGATTTCCATGTGCAAGGACGTCGGTACCGAGATGTCGACAACGTCGATCCCGGGATCCTCCACCAGTTCACGCCAGTGACCGGTGGTACGCGGAATCCCGAACTCGCGTCCGGCTGCGGCGGCTTTTTCGGCCGAAATCTCGGCAATTGCGGCGAGTTGAAGCCGTGCGACGTCGGCAAATGCGCGGTTTGCCAGCGCGTAGCCGAGAACATGCGTACGCCCCATGAATCCCGCGCCGATCAATCCGACCCGGAGCGTCGTGACGGCCATCACGTAGCGCCACTGACGATCAGGGAAGGATCGAGCGTTTCCTCAAAGTAGTCCAGGACATTCTGGACTGCCTTTCTGGCCATCCGCCGGGCGCACTCCTCGGTCAGCCCGGCAGAATGCGGGGTGGCAATGATCGAGTGATGGGAAAGGAACGGGTGATCGGAAGGCGGAGGTTCTTCAGCAAATACGTCGGTCCCGACTGCGCCAACCCGCCCTGCATTTACCGCAGTCAGCAGGGCCGTCTCGTCGATGAGGCTACCCCTGGCCGCATTGACAATGACAACACCCGGTTTCATGTGACGAAACGCCGAGGAATCAAGCAGTTGGGAATCCGTTGCCGGAATGTGGAGCGAAATCACGTCCGCCATCCGAAGGGCATCGTCAAGCCTCGAAATCCGGTTCGCACATTCGAACTGGTCGGCGGCGATGAATGGGTCGTAAGCGAAAACCGACATCTCGAGTGCGGCGGCAATGCGCGCGACCCGCCGGCCGATTCGGCCGAAGCCAATGATCAACAGGTTCTTTCCGCACAATTCCCGCGACTCGAGTTCGTCCCGGTGAAGCCAGTCACCCTCTCGAAGCCGCGTGGCGCTCTTGAACAGGCGGCGCGACGCGGCGAGCATCAGCATGATCGTGTGTTCGGCAACGGTGGCCGAGTTGACGTCACCAACGACCGTCAGCGCAATGCCCCGTTCGTTCAGCGCCGCGACATCCACGGCATCATACCCGACCCCGTATCGCGATACGACTTTCAGCCGGAGAGCCATGTCGACGATGTTCCGGGTCAAGGCCTGAGTGCGCAGTACCAGCCCGTCCGCCTCGTCGATGTGGGCGGTGTATGCAGCCGGGTCTCGGCTGGTTTCATGGATGAAACTGGTGTCCGGAGCAGCCTCGAGAATTTCGATCCCTGCGGGATGAATAGGACCGGCGACCACAACATGTGGCATCAGTAACCCCCACCGTCGTCTTGCTCCCCCGTTCGGATTCGACCGGTGAGCCCCTGGAACCTGCCGAGGCTCTCCGCCGCCGCCGCGACCAGCAGCCTGACGTCGCTGGAAATGGTGACCATGTCGAACCCCCAATCTATGGCCTGCGCCGCATATTCCGGAGCTCCACAGTGAATGCCCGAAAAAATTCCGGCGGCACTGGCTGTTTCGCGGATTCGGTCGATTGCGTCACGGGCTTCCTTTTCCTCGCGATCGAGCCCGGGTCGCAGCCGACCACGTGAAATACCGAGGGCGAGATCACCCGGTCCGATATACAGGGCATCAATTCCCGGAACCCTCGCGATCGCCTCGACGTTTCGAACGCCCTCGTCGGTTTCGATCATCGCAATTGCCAGGATGTTCTCGTTGGCTCCGTCAAAGTATCCTGGCCCTGCGGAGACGTTGGCCCGGGTCGGACCGAAGCTCCGGTTGCCGAGAGGCGGATAGCGCATCGCGTCCACGAGAGCGGCCGCCTGTTCTGGCGTGTTGATCATCGGACAAATCACGCCGTGGACGCCAGCATCGAGGCATTTCATGATTATTCCCGGCTCCAGCCAGGGAACCCGTACTAATGGCGTCTTCTGGCTGGCGCGGATCGCCTGCAGCATGCCCCTGGCGTCCGCGTAATCGAGGAATCCGTGCTGTACGTCGATTGTCAGGCTGTCATAACCCTGTTCGGCCATGATTTCGGCCGTGAATGCATTTCCGATCGATAACCAGCCATTAACGGTGGAAACGCCGTCCGACCAAGATCGCTTGAGCAAGTTAGGCTTCATTGTTTCGTGTCTCGCAATATGAACTCCGGTGGATTCGCATAGGCCGCCTTGTGATATGAGTCATGTCCCGGATTCAAGCCAAGAATCCGGGCGCGCTGCCTGCCGAGTCCAGGAATTCCTGCCCGGGTCTTCCGCTTTGCGCATGGATGCGCGATCAAGGGTCCGGAAAGGAAACAGCTTCAATTCTACATTTGCCCGAAACGTCGAATGCGCGGTGCAAATTCATCAAGAGGCGGGAACCAGATGATACCGGTTCTCCGGAAGCGTGAAGTTCCGGTGGCCCGATGCGTTTTTTGGCATCGTTGCGTCGTGCTGCGGGCGGTGCCGCATTGCTCCGTCGGATGACGGTTCTGAACCCCGTGCCCGCTCCTTCCGTTCCATTGGAATCACAGCCTACCTGGAAAATCCCGGCATGCGGGTGGCGGTTGCCCAGTATCCCGCCGGTCACGCGAAGGCGGAGACGACATGCCTCCATGGCCGCCGCGCCGAGACAATCTCGCTGGACGAAACCGAGAGGATCGGTATCTAGAGGCAAGGGGGGACCGAAGGCCATGACCACCCGGACCGAACGCAAGGAGACCCGCCGGGCCACCTACCTGGACGTGCTCGACGCTCCGCCCCACAGGGTCGCCGAGGTGATTGCCGGGACCCTCCATACCCATCCGAGGCCGGCAGCCCGCCACGCCTGGGCGAGTTCGCGTCTCGGTGGCCGTCTCGATGGCCCATTCAATCCCGGGGCTGGCGGTCCCGGCGGCTGGTGGATCGTTTTCGAGCCCGAACTTCACCTGGGCGACGACATCGTGGTCCCGGACCTCGCCGGCTGGCGGCGCGAGACGATGCCCACGTATCCCGACGCAGCCTTTTTCGCGGTTGCGCCGGACTGGGTCTGCGAGGTGCTCTCGCCATCCACGCGGCGGCTGGACCAGGGCGAGAAGCGGGATCTCTATGCCCGCGAGGGCGTCCGCCATCTCTGGTTCGTCGATCCCGATGCACGGACGCTCGAGGCCTTCGAGTTGCGCGACGGTCACTGGCTGCTTCTGGCGACGCTCGTCGATGACGCGCCGGTTTCGCTTCCTCCCTTCGACGCCATCACCTTCCCGCTCGGCGCCCTCTGGCCCGAGGTAAACCCAGGCGCCGGCAAAGGCGTTTGACAGCAGACGGGGGTCGGGGGTTGGCGGCAAGGGATTCCGAGTTCGTCTAAACCGACTCGTTGTCGGCTGGCCGTTCTTCACGATTTGCAAACGCGCCACACCGGATCTGCCCCGGACCTCTTGCCGAGGGCGGCGAAGCCGGATCTGCACGATTCCTTGTAACGGCCTTCTGCGTGTTTCCCGTCCCCGCATCGAAAGGCATTTCATTGCTGCAACGTCCCTCATTTGGAGACTGGGGAGCTGTACCGGTCAGACCAATTCCAACAGCAAACCGAGCGGTCTCCATGTCGAGACCGATGAGGTCGCCGATTAGAGCCATGATTCGTTCCGCTGCGCGGAAATCCGGGCTGCCGGATGGATGTGGGAAGATGTGTCATGACCGTCGTGCCGATAGTACTTCGTTGGACGAATTCGAGATGACCGGAATTTGACATAAAGATGAACAAAATGATGGTGGAGCGGTCCCGGAAACAGAGATGAACGATACGGAAGGAAGACTCGATGAGTGCCTGTCCTGTTCGGACGTGCCCACACGCGTGGACGTTTCAGACAGGCGACATGGTCTCCTCCAAGCCTCCTTGCTCACGGCGCGCCGGCGGTGACGCGACTGGACGCGAATATGTCCGCTGATTTGTCTGCCGATCTTGCGAATGCCTTCCAAACATGTTGACATGATGCGGTTCTGACTATGGGAGCCTGTCATGCTGGCAAAACTGGGAATTGCGCCGATCGCCTGGACAAATGACGACCTGCCTGAGCTGGGAGGGGACACTCCTCTCGAGACCTGCCTGCGGGAAGCCCGGACGGCCGGATTCATCGGCGTCGAAACAGGCGGCAAGTTCCCCAGGAACGCGAAAACCCTGAAACGGATACTGTCATCGCATGACATCGGGATTTGTGGCGGCTGGTATTCCGGAACGCTCCTCGACAATGACCTGGATTCGGAAAAAGACCGGATCGCGGAACAACTTGAACTCTTCAAGGCCGTAAACGCTCCATGCCTCGTTTACGGAGAAACCTCCGGAACGATCCAGGGTGAACGAAAGACTCCGCTCGACCGGCGCAGGCGGCTCGATGAGGATCAGATCAGGGAATACGGCGGGCGGCTCACGCTCCTCGCAGAGTGGTGTGCGGACGATGGAATGCCGATCGCATACCACCACCACATGGGGGCGCCGATCGAATCGGAACGCGACCTCGACCTCCTGATGGCACATTCTGGCGCAACCCTGCCTCTTCTCTACGACCCTGGCCACATGGCGTTTGCCGGGGGCGACGTGTTTCGCGTGATTGCCAATCACGGCCCCCGCATCAGTCACTTCCATGCAAAGGACGTCAGGGCCGACGTGATCGCCGGGCTCGACCGTGCGCGTGAGAGTTTTCTTGACGCCGTTCTGAAAGGCGCCTTCACGGTCCCGGGCGACGGGTCACTGGATTTCGGTGAATTGGTCCGGCGCATGGCCGATGTCGGATACGAAGGCTGGTTCGTGGTGGAGGCCGAGCAGGACCCTGCGCTTGCCCCACCCTACGAATTCGCCTGCATTGGTTACGCCGAGCTGTCCCGGGTACTGGTTGATGCAGGTTACAAGATAGCGGATGCGCCGGACCCATGAACAGACTAGATGGAAAAATTGCCGTCACGACGGGCGGAACCCAAGGACTCGGGGCCGCGATTGCGCACCGGTTTGCCGTGGCAGGGGCGCGCGGTCTGGTCATTTGCGGCCGCAACGCGGACCGGGGCGAGGCGGTTTCCAGGCAGATCAGCCGTGGTCACGAGGGAGTCAGGGTCGTCTTTGTCAGGGCAGATCTCGAATCCGTCGACGACTGCCGCAACGTGATTGCAACTGCGGACCGCGAGTTTGGACGTGTCGACATACTCGTCAACGCTGCGGCCACCACTGAACGGGGAACTCTCGTCGATACATCGGAAGCCCTTTTCGACCGGATGTTCGCAACGAACGTGAGGGCGCCGTTTTTCCTGATGCAGGAGACGGTCAAACTCATGATACGTGACGGAGTCGAAGGATCGATTGTCAATATCGGTTCCGTTTCGAGCACGGCCGGCCAGCCATTCATATCAGCGTACTGTGCCTCGAAAGGCGCGCTCGCGACGCTGACGAAAAACTCGGGTTATGCGCTCATGCGCAATCGAATTCGGGTCAATCAGCTTGATATCGGATGGATGGCCTCCGACGGTGAAGACCGGATACAGCGCACGTACCACAATGCCGAAGACGGATGGCAAGCCCGGGCCGGACTGGAGAGGCCGTTCGGGAGATTGATCGATCCCGAGGAAGTTGCACGTGCCGTGAACTTCATCGCCTCCGATGATTGTGGACTGATGACCGGCTCGGTCATTCCGTTTGACCAATCGGTGGACGGCGCCTGTTCGTTCGTGCCGCCGGCCCCGTCCGAACCAATGGCAACGAGCGAAAGCGACCAGGCCTGACGGGTCGCAGAATGCGCTGGCCCGGCGAATACGCGGGCATCGCCTGTACATGACGCGACCAGATCAGCCATCGGGATATTCGGCGGTGTGCCTCGAACACGGACATGCATTGGGGAATGATCGATTCCACCACGGAAATGCACCACGCAAACGCAATTCCCGGCTGCCGATTGACCTGGCATGACCATCCGAGTCCGGGAACGCGTCCGTGATTCAGGCCCTGGGATGGCTCGGAAGGCATGCGCCTGTCGTGCTGATCGTCGGATGCCTGATCGCGTTCGTCTTTCCGGATCTTGCATCGATTATGCGCCCCGCGCTTCCCGTCCTGGTGGCCCTGGTCCTGGGATCGTCAATGGCGCAACTCAAACCGCGCGCGCTGTTGCCGGACATCCTTTCGGCTTCACGCCTCCCCACCCTTGTCGCCATTTCCATCGTGTTGATGCCGGCCACTTCGTCGATCTACGCATTGATCTTCGGGCTGATCGGAGTATCGCAGCGTTCGCTTGAGTTCGCGGTCATCCTGGCGGCAGCGCCGCCAATTGCATCAGCCGCCGCTCTCTGCCAGTTCATTGGACTGAACAGCCGGCGCGCGCTGGAGATCTCTCTCGTGGCAACCGTGCTGACTCCCCTGCTCGGCCCACTGACAATTTCTGTCCTCCTGCCGGAACGCGCGGCTGTCGACCCGTTCGATCTTGCTGTGCGCCTTGCCGCAATCATCCTGGGCGGGTGGTTTTTTGCGCTCGTCATCGGCCTGCCATTGCGAAACCGAAACCGTTCGGGCGCCGACGGCAGCCATGTCTTGAACGGGGTCTCGGCGATAGCCATGATCCTGTTCCTGGTTCCCGTCTTCGACGGCGTCGCCGTGCGCCTGATCGAAGACCCGATGACAGGATCTTCAATACTTGGCCTCGCGGTTCTCCTGAACCTCGGGGTGAACGGAACCGTCTATTTCCTTGCCCGAAAGCCCCTTGGACGCAGGGATTCCGGTACCCTGGGCCTTCTTTGGGGAAATCGCAACGCAGCGGTCTATCTTGCCGCCTTGCCGCCTGATCCCTTCCTCGGGATGTTCATCGCACTCTACCAGTTTCCCATGTACTTCACGCCACTGCTTGTCCGAATTCTCGTTCGCCTTCACGACAGGATTGCTCAGATTCCGAGGTAACGCTCGACGGTTTCCGGGCTCAGATCAGAGTGCCTCCCGGTCCACGCCGTTCGACCCTTCTCAAGGATGACACATCGATCGGAGACCTGAAGCAATTCGCGAACGGCCTTGTCGACGAGAAGTATCGAAAGCCCATCATGTTTGAGGCTTCCGATCACCGACCAGATTTCCTGCTGGACGAGCGGCGCCAGGCCTTCGGTGGCCTCGTCCATGATCAGCATCCTCGGATTGGTCATCAGCGCCCGGCCAATGGCCAGCATCTGTTGTTCTCCTCCCGAGAGGGTTGCCGCCGGCTGGTCCAGGCGTTCCCTGAGAAAAGGGAAAAGACCGCAAGTCTTTCCAAGGGTCCACTCTCCCCGTCGTGAGGCGGAAAGGAGATTCTCCCGAACCGTCAGGTTGGGAAAACAGCGCCTGCCCTCGGGAACCAAGCCGATTCCCAGCCGTGCAATGCGATGGGGCGGCAGGTTCGCGATGTCGTGCCCCGAAAACCGGATTTCACCCGTACAGGGACGAATCAGGCCCAGAACCGTCTGTATGGCGGTCGTTTTTCCCATGCCGTTGCGGCCCATGAGCGCAACAACTTCGCCTTCACCCACATCGAGATCAACGCCAAACAGCGCCTGGCTCGAGCCGTACCATGCGTGCATGTTGTCGACGTGCAAAAGACTGCTCAAATTCCCCAGTCCCCGAGATAGGCCGTGCAAACTTCCGGATTCCTGCGAACGGATTCCGCGTCACCGGTGACAAGAAGTTGACCTTCAACCAGCACGGAGACGCGGTCGGCGAGCGCAAAGACAGCGTCCATGTCGTGCTCGACCAGTAGAATCGGGGCCGTTTCGCGAAGCCTGTTCAGGAATGCCGTCATTTCCCTCGTTCCCTCGGGACCCATTCCGGCCATGGGTTCGTCGAGAATGAACGCGCCCGGTTCCAGGGCGAGCGCAACTGCGATCTCCAGCTTCTTTCGCTCGCCATGGCTGAGTTCTGATGCAAGAACGGCCGACCTCTGCTCAAGCCCGACCTGCTCAACGCAGGTCCTTGCAGGCTTCACGAGCGAGTCGTCGGTCATTGCGGGGCGAAAGAATCGGAAACCCGCGCCGGTCCGCCCGAGAACGGCAAGCATCGTGTTCTGGAGTACGGTGAATTCCGAAATCAATGAGGAGACCTGGAAGCTCCTGGCCAAGCCAAGCCGGGAGCGAACTGCAGCGTCCAGTCCACCTATGTCGCGACCGCGAAACCGAATGGTGCCGGAATCGTGGCGCATTTCTCCGACGACCTGTTTGACGAGGGTCGACTTCCCGGCCCCGTTCGGCCCGATGACCGCATGAATTTCGCCCGGTCTGAGATCAAACGAAACATCCAGGTTAGCGACAACCGCGCCAAATCGTTTTGTCAGGCCGTCGATCTCGAGGATGGCTCCACCGCATGAACCAGTGCTCCCCGAATCACTCGTGGAAATGGCTCCCGTGCCGGGTACGCTTCCCGGTTCAGGCACTTGCCTTTTCCCTGACCAGCAACCCGATAATTCCGCCCTTGGCGAACAGGACGACGATCACGAGACCCATTCCGAGCCAGAACTGCCAGTGTTCGGTTATCCCGCCGAGGATCTGCTCGAGCAGAACAAAGCACGCAGCTCCGACAATCGGACCGTACAGGCGCGCGACGCCACCGAGGATGACAAAGACGATGATCTCGCCCGAAGTGTGCCAGTTGAACATCGTCGGACTTACGAAACGGTACAACTCGGTGAACAGCGCGCCGGCCAACGCCGCGATGGCCCCGGAAATGACAAACGCGGTGAGTCGGGTCCTGAAGACTTCGACACCGACGTTGGCGGCACGACCCGGATTCTGTCGGGCTGCCTGTAGCGCCATGCCGAAGTGCGAATTGATCACGCGGGAAGTCAGCCAAATGACGAGGAACAGGAGCGCGAGACAGATGCCGAAGAATGGAAGCGGTTGCATGGTGCTTACGCCCGGAAAGCCGCTCCGGACGTAGGTCGGCAGACCGTCTTCCCCGCCGTAGGACGGCCACGATACCGAAAAATAATAGAGCATCTGGGCGAAAGCGAGCGTGATCATGATGAAGTAGACGCCGCTCGTCCTGAGCGAGAGGAAACCGATACAGAGTGCCAGAAGTGCTCCGGCCAGTATCGCGAACGGCCAGATGACCAGCATTTCAGCGGTTCCGTGAATGATGAACGGAAACTCGATGATCGGATCGGCGTTCAGGGCATGGTGCGCAAGGATACCTGCAACGTACCCGCCCGCTCCAAAATATGCGGCGTGTCCAAAAGACACCAGGCCGCCGTAACCGAGCACCAGGTTCAATCCGATTCCCGCCATCCCCAGGATCACGACCCGGGTCGCCAGTGTCAGGATGTACGGCTGATCGACAAGAGAGGCTCCAACTGGAACGGCGACCAGCAGGATAGCCAGAATCAGGTTCAGTCTTTCTTCCGAAATCATGATTGGTGAGCATACGCTCGACCAAAAAGACCTCCTGGCCGAAGGTAAAGGACGAGTGCCATCAGAACGTAAATCAACATCGACGCGAGAGAAGATCCGACGGCCGTCGCTGACGACGGGTCCATGAAAACCCCGAAAGCCTGGGGAAGTAGGAACGAATCGCCCGACCGTATCCGTAACTCCGACGAGCACTGCACCTACCAGAGCTCCCTTGACCGAACCGATTCCTCCGATGACGATGACAACGAATGCAAGAATCAGTACCGGTTCGCCCATGCCGACCTCCACCGATTGTATTGTTCCCACGAGTGCGCCTGCAAGGCCGGCCAAGGCGGCCCCAAGTGCAAAAACCTGCGTGTACAACCTGTTGATGTCGACGCCCAGAACAGCAATCATTTCCCGGTCCGTCTGCCCGGCACGGATCTGGATTCCAAGTCGCGTAAACGAAATCAGTCCGGCCAGGCTGGCGGCGATTGCAAGACCCACGGCGATGATCAACAGCCGATAAAGCGGATAGTGGATGTCGCCCGGTAGCAGAACGGCACCCGCCAGCGAATCCGGGATGTTAAGGTACAGGGGAAACGCACCAAAGATCCAGCGTACGCCTTCCGAGAAAACCAGGATCAGGGCGAAGGTGGCGAGGACCTGGTCAAGGTGGTCACGGCCATACAGCCTCTTGATCACGACGATTTCGATGATCGCGCCCACCGCTGCCGCGGCTGCCAGGCTGGCTGCAAGCCCCAGCCAGAACGATCCGCTGGCCATGGCCACCGCGGCACAGGCGAACGCTCCGACCATGTACAGCGAACCGTGCGCCAGATTGATCAATCCCATGACACCGAAGATCAACGTCAGACCTGCCGACATCAGGAAAAGCATGACCCCGAACTGGAGACCGTTCAGGATCTGCTCCGCAATCAGTGTCGCCGTCATGTGTCTCGCGCATCCCGGCAGGCGAGGTCATCCTGCCGGGAGCCCTGAAACCGGATCAAATCGTCAGAGTGGGCACTCTGCCGCGTAGACGTTCGAGTGATCCTCCAGACCAACCGAAATGATCCGGTTGGTAAGAATGTCCCCTTCCTTGATGACTTCCCTGACATAGATGTCCTGTATGGGGTGTTGATTGGAGTCGAAGCTGAAGTCACCGCGCACCGAAACAAAGTCGGCCGCGCGAAGTGCATCCCGAAATGCATCGGTATCGGAGACATCGGCCTTTCCGAGCGCCGAAATCAGCAGGTTCGCCGTATCGAAGCCCTGGGACGCATAGAGCGAAGGCAGGCGACCAAAGGCCTCTTCGAAACTTGCAACGAAGTTCCGGTTTGCCTCGTTGTCCAGGTCCTTCGACCACTGCGACGTGTTCCTGACGCCGAGCGCAGCGTCACCGACCGCGGCCAGGATTCCCTGGTCAAATGAAAACGCCGGGCCGAGTACGGGGATGTCGACACCGGAACCCGAGTACTGTTTCATGAAGGAGATTCCCATGCCACCCGGCAGGAAGAAGAAAACGCTGTCGGCACCCGATGCCCGGATTTGGGCGATTTCGGCAGCGTAGTCGGTCTGGCCAAGCTGCGTGTAGACTTCACCGGCGAGGCTCCCCTTGAAGTATCGCTTGTACCCGGTCAGGGCATCCTTGCCGGCCGGGTAGTTCGGCGCCAGGATGAACGAATTTCCGAATCCTGCGTCGTTGGCATAATTCCCCGCGGCTTCGTGCAGGTTGTCGTTTTGCCAGGCGACGTTGAAGTAGTTTTCGTGGCAGCCCTTGCCCGCAAGTGCCGATGGCCCAGCATTCGGCGACAGGTAGAACTTGCCCTGAGCCACGACCGACGGAACGACAGCCATAGCGAGGTTTGACCAGATGATCCCGGTCAAGACATCCACTCGATCCGACTGGACCATCTTGTCCGCGAGTTGGACAGCGATATCGGGTTTGCGTTGATCGTCATCGACAACCACTTCGATATCATCTCTGCCGGACTGCTGGACCGCGAGCATGAAGCCATCGCGGACATCGATTCCGAGAGATGAACCTCCGCCGGACAGCGTCGTGATCATCCCGATTTTCGCGCCGCCGGACGCCACGGATGTTCCGGTCAGCGCAATCGTGAGTGCGAGCCCCGCCATTGCCGGAACAAGTCTGAAATCGTAATGCGACATGGGTTACCTCCTGTAGTTCATGTACCTGACCCGTCGGTCTGCACACGTGTTACCGACCTGACCCGACACGACAAGACGCAATGTGGCCGGTTCGATCTTCGCTCGACAACCGCGGGTACGTGTCCACAATAGGAACATTTTCGAGAAACTGAAACACTGTCCTGTTTTCCGAAAAAGCCGACCTGACCCTCGTCGGTGATCAGACAACATACGAACGTGTTCCTGTTGCTCCTGCTGCAATCCATCTGCAAGGGTTGACATTGATGTTTGAAATCACGGCTGCCTTGATAGCGGTAGCCGTTACACTTGTGGAATTCCGGTTTGTCGGGGCGTTTCTCGGCAGATTGCCAGTCGCAAGGACATTTTCGCAACAGAACTTGATTGAAGCTCCGAAAGGAATCTGGGAGTTGGATGCCGACCGCCGGAAAATCCTTGTGCCAATCCCTGGGGAAGGGGTTTGCCTGATCAACGGGCGCGGCAGCTCTTGCCGGAACGCAAAACGTCGCGCCAGAGCTTGACGGGTTCACCGGTCGGGGATATCTTCGGAACCAATGGTGGGAGAATCTGGCCTTCGCCAGTGCCGAAGGGGCAACCGCGCCCGGAAACTCTCAGGCAAAAGGACCACCATTAGGGAATACATCTGGAGACAGGTACGGTTGTACCGGCCGAAGGGATAGCGATCTCAGGCACCAGGACAGATGGGGCGTCGACAATCCGGTGATCCGGATTGGGTGAACGAACGAGGCCCCATTGTTGGATTCAGAAATCAAGCATACACCGCTTTACGAGTTTCATCTCGCGCATGGCGCGAAGATGGTCGAGTTCGCCGGACACGCGTTGCCCGTTCAATACCAGGATGGTGTTCTGCGTGAACATCTCCACACGCGGAAATCTGCGAGCCTGTTCGACGTCAGCCATATGGGCCAAGTCGTCATCAGGCCGGACGGGATCAGCCTTGACGATCTCTGCCTCGCTCTGGAATCCCTTGCGCCCGTCGACGTTCTCGGTCTGGCCGACAACCGGCAGCGCTACGGGTTTCTGACAAACGAGGCGGGCGGGATCCTGGATGATTTCATGTTCGCAAAACGACCGGGGGAACTCTTTCTCGTCGTCAACGGAGCACGGCGCGACGACGACATTTCCCATCTTCAGACGCACCTTCCCGCCGGTTGCGAGATCGAGGTCCTGTTTGAACGCCGAGGTCTGATCGCACTTCAGGGACCCGTTTCGGAAAACGCACTGGCCCGACTGTGTTCGGACGTTCGCGACATGCGCTTCATGGACATTCGCGATCTGGACCTGGCCGGACACGCCTGCTGGGTTTCCCGGAGCGGTTACACGGGCGAAGACGGGTTCGAAATCTCCACGCCGATCAACGCGACGGCAGAGGTCGCCCGGGCCCTGACCGAATCGGGAATTGTCCGGCCGGCCGGTCTCGGCGCACGCGATTCACTTCGCCTCGAAGCAGGCCTTTGTCTTCACGGCAGCGACATCGACGAGAAGACAACCCCCGTGGAAGCCGACCTGACCTGGGCCATTCAACGCGTGCGACGGCCCGGTGGGGAAAGGGAAGGCGGATACCCCGGCGCCGATTTCATCGGAGCACAGATTTCGGGAGGCGCGGACCGCGTTCGTGTCGGTCTTGCCCCGGCCGGTCGGGCGCCCATGCGGAGCGGAGCGGAAATATTTCCGGACATGGAATCCGCCGAACCTATCGGAATCGTGACCTCCGGCGGGTTCGGTCCGAGCGTCAACGCTCCCGTGTCCGTGGGATACGTCAAGACACAGTTTTCGGATCCGGGGACTACAGTAGCCGTGGAAGTCCGGAACAGGCGGCTCAGTGCGAGCATCGCCAGCCTCCCTTTTGTCAGACCGAAATACCTGAGACGCTGAAAGGATACCTCATGCGATTTACCGAGCAACATGAATGGCTGCAGGACGACGACGGGATCGTGACCGTCGGGATCACCGAATACGCCGCCGAGGCGCTGGGTGACGTTGTTTTTGTCGAATTGCCGGAGATTGGTCAGAACGTGGTTTCCGGCGAAGAAATCGCAGTCATCGAAAGCGTCAAGGCCGCTTCCGGCATCGAAGCGCCCTGCGACGGCGAGATCGTGGAAATCAATGAAAACACCGTCGACAATCCGTCGATCGTCAACGAAGACCCTCTCGGAAATGCCTGGTTTTTCAAGATCAAGCCGATTTTGGCCGACGATCTTGACGAGTTGATGGACGAAGACGCCTACAAGGCGTTTATCGAAGAAAACGGACATTGACATGGCATTTGTACCCACCGAATACAAACCATACGACTTCGCCAATCTCCGTCACATCGGGCCATCGCCCGGTGAAATCCGCGACATGCTGGACACGATCGGCGTCGGCTCGATTGACGAACTGATCAGGGAGACCGTGCCAGAAGCGCTCCTGCAGAATGAGCCGCTGGAATTCGAGCCCCCGATGACCGAGCGGCAAGCCCTGTATCACCTGAGAGCCGTGGCATCCAGGAATCGCTGTCTGACCTCGCTTATCGGCCAGGGATTCTACGGAACGGTCACGCCGCCGGTCATCCAGAGGAACATCCTCGAAAACCCGGCATGGTACACGGCATACACTCCGTATCAACCGGAAATCAGCCAGGGCCGTCTCGAGGCACTGCTGATTTTCCAATCCATGGTCGCAGACCTGACCGGCCTGGAAATCGCCAATGCATCCCTTCTGGATGAGGCCAGTGCCGCGGCGGAAGCAATGATGATGGCCCGCCGTGTTTCCAGGTCCCGATCTAACGGGTTTTTCGTTGACAGGAACTGCCATCCGCAAAACATCGCCGTGATGCAGACGCGGGCAGGCCCGCTCGGTGTCGATATCGTTATTGGCGACCCTGAAACCGACCTGGACGCGGCAGCCGTGTTCGGCGCCGTATTCCAGTATCCTGGAACCCATGGCGACATCCGTGACTTTTCGGAGATCACCTCGCGATTGCATGCGGAAAAGGCAGCTTCCGTCGTAATCGCCGACCTGCTCGCCATGACACTGCTCAAGCCGCCCGGTGACATGGGTGCGGATATCGCCGTCGGCACAACCCAGAGATTCGGTTTTCCGGTCGGGTACGGAGGTCCTCACGCGGCCTATATCGCCAGCAGGGAAAAGAACGTTCGCGCGTTGCCCGGCCGCATAGTCGGAGTATCGGTCGACTCCAGAGGGAACAGTGCCTATCGGCTGGCACTTCAAACGCGCGAACAGCACATACGGCGGGAAAAAGCGACCTCGAACGTGTGTACGGCCCAGGCCTTGCCGGCAATCGTGGCAGCGATGTACGCGGTGTTCTATGGTCCCGAAGGCCTGAAAGCGATTGCGCAACGAATCCATCGAAAGATCGTCAGGTTTGCGGAAGGTCTGAAAGAAAACGGGTTTCCGGTATCTCCGGAAAATTGTTTCGACACGGTGACGGTCGAAGCCGGGCCGGCCCAGACCGTCATTTTGAGTGCAGCCGAATCCGAAGGCATCAATTTTCGGCGGGTTGGCAGGAACAGGATCGGAATATCATTTGATGAGCTGACCACTCCAGAGATCATCGAAAGTGCCTGGCGCGCCTTCGGTATTCGCCGCCAGTACTGCGAGTTGGCGGTCCAGGAGCGCCTGCCCGATCGTCTCGTTCGCCAGTCGGAATTCCTGGCTCACCCGGTATTCCACATGAACCGGGCCGAACAGCAGATGACCCGGTACATCCGGCGACTGTCCGACAGGGACCTCGCGTTGGACCGTGCCATGATCCCTCTCGGATCCTGCACGATGAAACTGAATGCGACTGCGGAAATGGCCCCGATCAGCTGGCCGGAATTCAGCCAGATTCACCCGTTTGCACCCAGGGACCAGGCGGCCGGCTACATCGAGCTGATAGCCGATCTCAAGCAGAAACTCTGCGAGATCACCGGTTACGATGACATGTCGATGCAACCCAATTCCGGCGCCCAGGGAGAATACGCAGGCTTGCTGGCAATAGCCGGCTACCACCAGGCGCGGGGCGATCACCGGCGCAACGTCTGCCTGATTCCCGTTTCCGCCCACGGCACCAATCCCGCTTCGGCCCAGATGGCGGGCATGCGTGTCGTCCCTGTCGGTTCGCTCAAGAACGGCGACATCGATGTTGAGGATTTCCGATCCAGGGCGGAACAGTTCGGTGACAAGCTCGCGGCGTGCATGATCACTTATCCGTCCACGCACGGAGTCTTCGAGGATTCGGTCAAGGAAATCTGCGGGATCGTGCATGAACACGGAGGACAGGTCTATATCGATGGTGCCAATCTCAACGCCATGGTGGGACTGGTCAGACCCGGCGATGTCGGTGGCGACGTCAGCCATCTCAACTTGCACAAGACCTTCTGCATTCCACATGGCGGCGGCGGTCCGGGAATGGGGCCGATCGGAGTCAAGTCACACCTGGTTCCGTACCTCCCGGGCAATCCGGAAACTCGCGGGGCCGGAGCCGTGGCCGCGACCATGAATGGATCGGCGATGGTTCTTCCGATCAGCTGGGCATATGTCTTGATGATGGGAGGTGCAGGACTGACCAGGGCCACGAGAATCGCGATCTTGAACGCAAACTACATCGCGAGCAGACTCAAGGATGCGTTTCCCGTCCTCTTCGCGAACAACGAGAGCCGCGTGGCCCATGAATGCATCGTCGATACCCGGCCGCTCAAGGAATCTGCCGGCGTGACCGTTGATGACGTCGCAAAGCGCCTGATTGACAGCGGATTCCATGCACCGACAATGAGCTGGCCGGTTGCCGGAACCCTGATGGTTGAACCGACAGAATGTGAAACCAAGGCGGAGCTTGACCGGTTTTGCGAAGCCATGCTGTCGATTCATGCAGAGGCGGCGGATATTGAACAGGGCCGTATCGCTCCGGACAACAATCCCCTGCGGAATGCCCCCCATACGGTGGAAGACCTCGTCGGCAAATGGGATCGTCCCTACTCGCGCGAACAGGGGTGCTTTCCGCCCGGCGCGTTGCGGGTCGACAAGTACTGGCCACCGGTCAATCGGGTCGACAACGTTTATGGCGACAGGAATCTCCGTTGCGTCTGCCAGGTACAGCCTTCAATGGAACCCGAAAGCGAGGTCCACCGCCGCGTCGCGTAACGCCACCGCAACTCGATTTTCGCACCGTTGTCGGGAAAAAGAGATTACCTGCCAGGTCCAAACCGGCGTGTCCGAAGGTCAGGTCTTCGGATCAGGGTTCTCGGTATGCCCGTCAACCGGCAGCGCAACGCCCGAGATCGATCCTGCCTCATCGCTGACCAGAAACCTGACAGCCTCGGCTATGTCTTTCGCCGTGATCCAGGTCCGGAGGGAATTTCCGGCAGCGTATCCTGCGCGAACTGCCTCGGTCGTTGTCCGCTTCAGTCGCGCCTCGCGTTCCATGACCTGGTCCATGCGCGCCCCTTCGACCGCGCCGGGGCACACCGCGTTGACGCGAATTCCATGCGGTCCCAACTCCATCGCAAGCGTTTTCATCAGGCCGATGACGCCCCATTTGGCCGATGCGTAAGGCGCCCGCAGCGGATATCCGAACATTCCTGCGGTCGATGACGTGAAGATCATGACCCCCGAACCCTGGCTTTTCATTATTGGCGCCGAGCCCTTTGCCGCGAGGAACGATCCTTCCAGGTTGACCGACACACACCTGCGCCATTCCTCAACTGATGTGTCTTCGATGCATGCTGTCGGACCGGCGATGCCGGCATTCGAGCACAAGACGTCGAGACGGCCCCATTGAGCCGCGATCCCCTTGAACAGGCCGCACATCCCGTCAGGGTCTGCCGCATCGACGCGGGTGGTCTTCCAGTCCCGCGGCAGCCGATTCAGCGATTCCTCGTGCGTATCCGTCACCCAGACCCGATATCCGTCAAGGTTCAGGCGGTTCGCGATCTCGCGCCCGATTCCCCGGCTGCCGGCCGTAATCAGGGCTGTCTTGACCGTCTTCATGTTCGTCTCCATCAACCGGTAAACTGCAGCGTCCCTGCAGTCCCGCGGGCCTCGTCGCCGTGATCAGTCTCATCGAACGGATCCGGGTCCGTGGAGGCTCCAGGCGCGAACTCCGGATGAACCCCGGCCGATTCCCGACTCGATCAGGTCACGACAATCCGTCGTCACGGCAACGATTCCCGGAGTAATCCGGTCCCAGGCGGGGATGTCAATTGAACGCCTGCAGGCCCGTTTGCGCACGTCCAAGAATGAGAGCGTGGATGTCGTGCGTGCCTTCGTAGGTATTGACCGACTCGAGATTCATCACGTGTCGAATGACACCGTATTCGTCGGACACTCCGTTGGCGCCATGGATGTCACGGGCCTGCCGCGCGATTTCGAGCGCCTTGCCGCAATTGTTTCGTTTCATCAGGCTGATCAATTCGGCGGGCGCCTTGTCCTGATCCATCATCCTTCCCAGGCGGAGGTTCCCCAACAATGCCAGCGAGATCTCGGTTTGCATGTCCGCCAGCTTCTTCTGGACCAGCTGGTTTGCTGCCAGGGGGCGGGAAAACTGGACCCGGTCCAGGGAATACCGACGCGCCGCGTGCCAACAGAATTCGGCAGCACCGATTGCTCCCCAGCAGATGCCGTACCGGGCTCGATTCAGACAGCCGAATGGACCGGAAAGCCCCGACGCGCCAGGAAGAACGGCATCATCCGTCACGAAAACGTCTTTCATCCTGATCGAACCGGTCGTCGACGTTCGAAGCGAGAATTTGCCCTTTACCGCGGGGGTCGACAGCCCGGGAAGCCCGCGCTCCAGAATGAACCCGCGAATCTTGTCATTGTCGGCGTCCGACTTGGCCCAGACAACAAACACATCCGCGATCGGAGAATTCGAAATCCACGCCTTTTCGCCCGAAAGCACATAGCCCCCGTCGACCCTGTGAGCCCGCGTCACCATGCTTCCGGGATCGGAACCGTGGTCCGGCTCGGTCAAACCGAAGCAACCGATCAATTCTCCCTTCGCGAGTCGGGGTAGATAGGCCGTGCGCTGCGCCTCCGAGCCATAGGCCAGGATCGGAAACATGACGAGCGAAGACTGCACCGACATGAACGACCGATAGCCGCTGTCGACCCTTTCGATTTCGCGGGCAATCAATCCGTAGGACACGTAATTGACTCCTGCACCACCGTATTCCGCAGGAATTGTCGGTCCCAGCAAACCGAGACCGCCCATTTCCGTCGCGATTTCCCGATCGAATCTCTCGTTCCGATTCGCAAGGAGTACCCGTGGCTGGAGCCGGTCCTGACAATAGGCATGGGCCGTGTCGCGACACATGCGCTCCTCGTCACCGAGTTCATGCTCCACGAGGAACGGGTCGCTCCATTCGAGCGCCGGCATTCTCGCCCGAACAGACTCCGGGGAATTGCCGGATCCTTCCTTGAATTTCTCACTATCTGGCATCGGTCTCACTCCGTTGGTCATGTTCGGTCGATCAGGCAAGCCCTTCACTCCAGGATGGGACCACGATCAGAACCCGGGTTTCTTCGCTGCCCACGCAAATGACAAGACGTAATCGACTGCCGGCGACGGCCATCCGGGGCGGCCATGCGGATCGTGCCGATTGCCCGGGCGGGTCTCTTCTTCGCTTTTCGATGACGGTTTCCCCTGCCAGGTCGTCATCTCTTGCGCGCCTTCTACGCCAGGCGGCCGTTCGACCTGAGTCCGATCAGGTTTGAAACGGTCAAGACGGTGAGCAACAACGCGCCGCCCAAGATGACATGCTGCGACGGAGTCTCTCCAAGGACCAGCCAGACCAGGACAGGTGCAAGGGCAGCCTCGAGCAGGAGCAACAACGAGACCTCCGCGGCCGTGATGTAGCGAGGTCCGATCGCGAGCATGGCAGTTCCAAGCGGAACCAGCATTCCGCCGAGCACCAGTGCGTAAACCCAACTCGCACCGGAAAGTACGAACGGGTTGGTCACCGCCAGTATCACGAATGCCAGCAACAGTTGCGAAAGCGCGGCCGCAGGAACCATGGAGAATCGCCGCGCGCGCCGCGCGACCGTGTAACTGATCGAAAGGCACAATGCGACTCCAAGTGCCGCGAAATCTCCGACAGCGGCTTTCGACGGACCACCCTCCGGTCCCCAAACAATGATGCCGATGCCGAAAATGGACAACAGGATCGTCCAGATCATCCGCTGGCCGACGGGCTCGCGCAGGACAAACCGTCCCATGATTGCAGAAAACACCGGAGTCGTGCTGACAATGAACAACGTGCTTGCGACGGTCGTCGTCTCGATCGCGACGACAAACAGCAAGGTCGCGAGCGCCGACAGCGCGGTGTAGATCGCTCCCGACCACCTCAGCTGAACGATTGCGCGAAGCGTGTTGCTTTTTTGTCTCAAGCCGATGACCAGAATCAGGACCACGCCGGCGAGCGACGACCGCCAGAACGCGATGACCAGAACCTCTGCATCGATCAGCCTGATCAACAGGCTGTCAGGGATGATCGCAATGACGCCAATTGTCGTCAGCAACACGCCTTTGGCCTGGTCAGTCAAGATTTGACATCCTTCTTCAACCGGAATCCCGGGATGACGCGAGGTTTCTTCGCGCGCCGGCAACCACGCGCGAGCACGTTGTTGGCACGTTTTTCAGGGAAATATTGGAGTGGGAGGGTCACCCCGGAAACGGCACGGACCTACGGTCGCTGACCAACGGCCCGGCCAATACCATCGGGCGGGTCAAGTCTCGAATGGAATTCGGCAATCCGCCCGAGTTTTTTCATCACGCGCGGCCTTGCCGGAGAGGTTCGGCGTGTCTGAAGGTCGACGTGAAGCAGCAAATGCTCGCCGGTCGCGACCAGATCGCCCGTTTCGTTCAGCATCCGGTGGAACAACTTCATTTTCCTTGGTTCTCCCTGCAGGCAGATCGTGTCGATCACGAGAGAATCGCCCGCCAGGAGCTCGTCGATGTGGCGAATGTGCGTCTCGACGGTAAAGTAGCTGTTCCCGGCGGCAATGTACTCCGCGTCGCAACCGACGATTTCCATGAACCTGTCGGTCGCGTCCCCGAACGCCTGCAGGTACCTGGCCTCGTTCATGTGACCGTTGTAGTCGGTCCAATCGAGCGGAACCGCGCGCGAGACCGTTCGAACGGGCCCGGCGAATTCATCTGGTTCGGATTGGCCGCGCACGGCGTCGTGCGCGTTCAGAACGGCTCCCGCGCCCCAGTTGCGCCCCTTGAGTGCCCGGAGAACCGCGACCAGGTTTCCGTCGCGAATCCGCTCAAGTTCACGGATGGACAGGTGCGACGATTGCGCATCCGACTGGCTGGCAATCGACTTGACCAGGTCTTCCGTCAACTCGGGGACATCCGTCAACCGGGTCCAGGGCATCTCGAGGCACGGCCCGAACTGCTCAAGGAAATGCTGCATGCCCGCGTCACCGCCAGCAATCCTGAAGGTTTCGAAAAGGCCCATCTGGGCCCAGCGAAGACCGAAACCCAAACGGATCGACTCGTCGATCTCCTCTGTTGTCGCGATGCCGTCCCTGACGAGCCACAACGCCTCTCTCCAGGCGGCTTCCATCAGGCGATCAGCGACGTGAGCGTCGATCTCTTTCCGGATGATCAGTGCCCGCATGCCCAGTTCACTCAAAATCCGGTCGGCGCGGGCCAGCAATTCCGGATCGGTCTGCTTGTGACCGACAACTTCGACCAGGGGCAGCAGGTAAACAGGATTGAACGGGTGGCAAACCATGACCTGCCGGGCAATCGGGCTGCCTTCCGCCAGGACGGACGGGCGGAATCCCGACGTCGATGAGGCGACAATGCAATCCGAACTGACCAGGGTGGCGAGGTCGGAAATCAGCTTCTTCTTGATGTCGAGCCGTTCCGGGATCGATTCCTGAATCCAGCATGCATGGGCCGAGGCTTCTTCCAGGCTGCGCGTAGTCGTCAGGCGGCCTTCACGGGGGACACTCATGTCGGACAAACCCGGAAGCGCGACCCGCGCGTTGTCAAGAACGCGCATGAGCCTTTTCCCGGCGGAAGGATCGGGATCGAATACCGAGACATCCCAACCGTTAAGGAGAAACCGGGCGGCCCAACCGGCACCGATGACCCCGGACCCGATGACCGCAACTTTCCTGTCGTTGCCGATCATCGACTACCTCCTGGCCGCGTGGTGCGGTCGCTTGCGGATGCGCGATGGGGGGGCATCGAAACCCGGCACGGCCAATCAACCGACCCGGTCATTGCTCGGGAAGGCGTTTCGTCAATCCCAGCTTCTCGCGCGTTTCGTCC
This sequence comes from Paracoccaceae bacterium, assembly GCA_026707935.1. Lineage (GTDB taxonomy): Bacteria > Pseudomonadota > Alphaproteobacteria > Rhodobacterales > Rhodobacteraceae > JAPPHA01. The sequence continues at coordinate 780 of JAPOVX010000328.1, read as the reverse complement.
GGGCCGAGGATTCGGGCGCCCAGGCGTGACAGGATTTCGACTGCGCGATCAACGAGTTGTTCGTTTGTCGCGAGTACGCCGCGCTCGAGCATGAGGTTGTCTTCAAGGCCGACCCGAACATTTCCGCCAGCCAGTACGGCAGCCGCAACGTAGGGCATCTGGTTCCTCCCCAGGGAGAAAGCGGAAAAAATCCAGTCGTCCGGAATATTGTTGACCATCGCCATGAACGTGTTCAGGTCATCGGGCGCGCCCCAGGGGATTCCCATACAGAGTTGCACCAGCGCGGGGCTCGGCAATATTCCTTCGCGGACAAGCTGTTTTGCAAACCACAATTGCCCGGTATCGAACGCCTCGATTTCCGGCCTGATTCCGGCTTCAACCATCATTCTTCCCATCGCCCTGAGCATGTCCGGCGTGTTGGCCATGATGTAGTTTGCCTCGGCAAAGTTCATCGTGCCGCAATCGAGCGTGCAGATCTCTGGCCGGCAGCTGACCAAGTGACGTACCCGCTCAGTGGCCCCGGC
>JAPOVX010000328.1:0-246 GCA_026707935.1 Paracoccaceae bacterium | reverse complement strand
AGGTCAGTCCCTTGCGGGTCAAGCGGGAACGGTCTTTCAACCGGACCCGTTGTAATGTCACCTCCCATCCCGGCCGTCAGGTTCAGGACGACATCGACATCTGATGCCCGGATCAGACGGGTCACCTCGTGGTACAGGCCCGGGTCACGGCAAGGAACTCCGGTTTCCGGTTCGCGAACGTGACAATGGACGATCGCAGCTCCGGCGCGGGCAGCTTCAATGGCGCTGCCGGCTATGTCCTCGGGC
>JAPOVX010000104.1 GCA_026707935.1 Paracoccaceae bacterium | reverse complement strand
TGGGACAAGTTTGGTCACATGGATAAATGGGAAATCCGGAATTACACGCATGAGCATCTCGATGAGTGGTCCGATCCCGGAGGCTCGTCAATGCCCATTAGCGAGATTGAAGTACTTCGCGCCCTCGGCCGCAGTGAGGATGAGGCAAGCGAGATTGCTCAGGCGATTTGCGAACAACGACAACTGGATCGCGTAATTTCCCAAGTCTAGCCAGGAGGCGAAAAACGCGATGCTTCAGCCTGGGGCAACAGTTCTTATTCCTTCAGGCCCTCCCAATGATCTGCAAAAGAAGCACCTGCATGTCGTTGTTGCCAGACATTCCAGACCGCCGGTCCAGATCTTGATGGTTTCTGTCTCTTCGATCGGAGCTCAGAAGTATGACGACACAACCGTACTGGATGCCGACGAGCACCCTTTCCTGAGGCATCGTAGCTACATAAAGTACCAGGTCGCACGCGTTGAATCTGAGACCGCCATTGAGCGCGGAATTCAATCCGGTTTGTTTGCCTTGCGTGAAGAGTTGGGCGAAGGAGTGTTGCGTCGAATCAGAGCTGGCTTCAGGTCCTCACAGTTTGCGAAGCCATTTGCCAGGAACTTTTTGGACGACAGCGATCCGTAGCGCATCGGATAGTCCTCCTTACTTATTCCATCCCGCCTGCCCAGCACCGCGATCCTTCACTCAGGCGGGGCACCCCCGTCAACGAACTGACCGTTTGACCAGAGTCCTTCTTTTAGGGACGTATCCGGATTGGTCAGCCGTCCCTGACCGTTGGGCATGCCGTCTTTCCATTCTCCGTAATACACACCGCCGTCGGGCAGGATGAAACGGCCCAGGCCGCTGGGTTTGCCTTCGAACCAATCGCCGAAGTAAATGCCGCCGCTTGGATAAACGAAAGTGCCTGTGCCTTGTTTGTCGCCGTGGTTGTAGCCCCCGACATAAGTGCTGCCGTCGTTGTACATGACGGTCCCGTGCCCATGCTCCCGATCGTCATGCAATCCGACGTACTTACCTCCGTCCGACCAGGCCCAGGGGCCATTGGTTTGAGGTTCATCGCCGGTCCACTCGATCGCGTACTTGGCGCGGTTCACAAAAATGTATACGGCGCGTCCCTTGCGTTCATCGTCTTGCCAGTCGCCAACGAATTCAGCACCGTTCGCGAACGTCGATTTTCCGCGGCCATGCCGTTTTCCGTCTTTCCACTGGCCGATGTATTGGGTGCCGTCGTCATATTTCATGTGGCCCTGTCCATTGGTGCAATCGCCCTCGACACACTCGGCGAAGGCCTGATGACTGAAAAGGAGTACCAGAAGAAAGGATGCAGCGTGTTTCATGTAATAACTCGTGGATGCTCGTCGCCAAGCTTGCAATTTCCCCCGGGCGTCCGTCAAATCGTCGAGCCAGTGCGCGTTCAGTGCGCAGATATACTGTTCTCAGGCTTCGGGCATCAGGGGGTATGCAATGCGTGCAATCACGTTCCTGGCAGCGATAGGGGCGCTTTCCCTATTCGCGGTTACGGCGCAGGCCGATGACGAAACCGTGTCCGATGCGTGCGCCGCGGCTCAGGCGGGCGTCGGGTCCGTTGCCGATGGTGGATCCCCGATCGACCTGGCGCTTTGCGCGTCGGAAGGGTCCACGAACCTGACGTCCGTCACGACAGGCAACGTCAGCCAGTCTGTCGGCCAGGTCGGCGGCGAGCCGGTCAATGTCGTTTCCAGCGACCTTGGGAATGTCAGCGTTGCAACGGGTCAGGTTGGCGACAAGCAGATCAACGTCACTTCCACCGATATCGGGAATGTCACGGTGTCCGCGGGCCAGGTGGACGGCCGCGCGGTCAGCACCAGCACGGTCGAAGTCGGGAGTTCAACGGTGACCGTGGGAACCGTGGGCGAGCAGTCGATCAACCAGGTCACGACTGACGTCGGGAACTCCCGGCACACGAGCGGCCAGATCGGCGACCAGTCGGTCAACGCGGTCACGACGCAATTCGGCAACACGAGCGTCACGACGGGCCAGGTCGGCGGCGAGCCCGTGTCGCTGACGACAGTCGAAGTTGGCAACGTAACGATCACGACCGGTCAGGCCGGCGGAAAGTCCGTCAACACCACAACCGTCAAGATCGGCAACGTCGAACACAAGATCGAACTACCCGGCAACTAAGTCTCCTGCCAGACCGGAAGGCCGTCGTCTAGGGCGCTCATGAGGTTCTTCGGTTCGTAGGGTGCGTTGCCGGGATTGCGGGCGAAGCGTTTTCCGATGGACTCGACGGCGCTCGGGTGCGCGCTTTCGCCGGGGACGATGGCTCCGCCGGGGCGAATGTCGCCGCACTGCTTCGGGCCGATTTCGCGCTGGTAGGGACGCACACCAAAAAGGCGCAACGACTGGTAGCTCGCCGAAAACGAGTCTTCCAGCCTGCAGCGGTCCGCTGCTTCGCACTGCAAGCCCGCGATCGAGCCGGTGAAGTCCAGACCGTGGCGCGCGGCGCGGCCGGCCAGCCAGTCCAGAGCGATATTCGCCAGTCCGCAATCGCGGTAACCGCCGCCGATATTGGAATGCACGCCGGCGAACCAGACCTGCTCGATGGTCTGACCCTCCGCGGGAGCGCCGGTCCACAAGTCCGGCTGAAACGGGCGCCGGCGCTCGTCGACCGCCAGCGCGTGGTACGCATGCTCGACGTTGTCGCCCAACTGCGTGTTGTGAAAGGACACCTTCTTGCGCGTCAGTCGCCCAAGAATCGGCGTCGGGGCGCCCAGCGCGCCGACCGTGTCCCACACGCCGATGAACCGGATCGGAACCGGGCGCCGCGAGGGCTCGCCCGCTTTTTCCAGCCGCTTGTGGACCATCGAGCCGGCGCGTTCGTCCGGTTGCAAGCGGTAGAGCGCATACGCTTCCGGCAACAGCCTCAGGTTCTCCTTTCTCAGCAGCCCCACAACGCCGATGAATCCCGCGAGCGAACGCACTGTATAGGCGCCCCTGCTGAACCCGAACAGGAACAGCTCGTCGCCTTCGCGCCAGTTGTTCGCGATGAAGCGATAGGCTTGCTGGATGTTCTCCGACAGCCCGCCGCCCAACCCGCCGCCGACGTACTTGTCGGCCATGCCCTGCGTGCCTACGCCGGTGTCGTAATAGACCACCTGCGGGACCTGCTCGCGATCCACCGGCGCAAGGCCCCGCACGATCTTCAGAACGTTGGTCGGCTCGGTCTCGTCGGCCGGATTGTCGTGAACTTCCTGGTCCGGTTCGTTCCAGGTCCCATCGCAGCAGATCACCAGCCGCTTTCCGCCTTTCTCCATGTGCTCCACCCCTCTGCTTCATCCCAAAACAGCGCGCAAGCATACGCAACTTCACAATACTTCGCCAGGTTGCGTCGGGGTTATTTCTTATGCCGCAGGAACAGGCTCGATTCGAATCGTGGCCCTGGTGCGTTTGTCCAGCGCGCCAAGCATGCGCATCAGCCGGTCGAGCGTGAAGCGGCTCAGGTCGGCATTGCGTAGGCGAGAGAAATCCGCTGCGGCGAATCCAGTAAGGCTGGCAGCACCCCGCACGGTTAGTTCACGCTCGTCCAGGACCGCAATTACTCGAGCGGCAATGACCGCCTTGGCCTGTTTCAAATCCGCATCGGGATCTCTGAAGTCGCGAAAGACATTCCCGCTTCCTCGAACCAGTCCAGCGTCTCTTTCGCTCATTTCCGAAACTCCATTCTCAAGTGAGCTAACCGAGCCCGAAGAAGTTCGATCTCCGTCCCAGGTGTCCTCGCCCTCTTCTTGGATTTCTTCTTGAATGCATGCAGCACCCAAAGTTCTTCCTTGAATTCGGTGGTGTAAACGGCGCGATATGCATCGGTTCGATAGCGAACGGCAACCTGCATTACTCCCGGACCAATACCCTTGAGTGGCTTGACGATATCCGCCTTACTACCTTCTGCTGCAATTGTCAGCGCAGTATTAATGCGATCCCGTACAACCGGTGGAAACCCCGCGAAGGCTTTCCTTGCCGCCCGGACCCATCCAATGGGTCGCGTGTTTTCCGTCACGGTGCGATGTTGTCAGATATGACAACAGCTGTCAATCACTTCGGTCACGTCCTTATGTCTCCAACATCCTCAATAAAAAGCCCCGAGGGATCGGCCTTGCTCAAGATCGCCGGTCTTGGGAAAGACCGGGAGCAAAGCGTACTGCCTAGGGGCGAATGCCGCCTATGTTAAAACACTGCGTTATTCGCAGCAAACGCTATAGCGGCGGGAAATTCTTTGCAGTTATGAACTTTTCCAGTATGAAGCAAATGAGGAAGGAATCGGGGTTGTTGGGTATGGGTTTGCGGTTGCTCTGGATGGTAGCTTTATTCGCGGCTTTCTTCAGCGGGGCTTTGCGGGCCGATTCCGTGGAGTTGGGCGACGGGGATTGCTTTCGCGAACTGACTTCGATCGACTACGGGCATTCGAGTGAAGGGCTGGAGAACAACCGGTTTCGCTATGTTTTCCAGCACACTGATGAGTATCCGTACTACAGGGTGGTGGAGGGTGTGTTTGTCGGCATCCGGACGTCGGGGACCGGGCCTGGCGCCATGGTTCCGAACCGCAACTACTGGAGCTTCGTTCATGGTCGCGAGGGCGTCGGCGCTGAGGACCACATCTCCCTGTTTCACGACATTCGGGGCGTGGCCGATGTAGATGGCGTTCCGGTGGATATCGACGTGGGCGGCGACTACGCTTTCTTTCTTTACCCGAGATCGGCCACCGATTACACGGCCTACCACGCGAGCGCCGCCAGCGGCGGTAGTTTCAGCGTGCTGGCGACCACGGAAGGCGGCGCCGATTTCATCGGCACGCGGAAATCGGGGAACTGGCGCTTGGGCGAGAACACCGTGCTGCGGCTTTACAGCTCGCGCTTCAGCCAGTGCGACGTCTGGTGCGACGGCGAATACGACGGCAAGTATCTGAGAACGGTGTTCATGGTCGAAAACACCGTAACTGTGGGCGGCAGGACGCATCGACGGGACAAGATCTGCAGATTGCCCTATTACCCGCTGGTGGTGACCAACTCGACCGCCCTGCTACCCGCGGTGCACGACGAGCTCGCCGTGCGGGCCGACCGGATACATGCGGCCAGGGTCGTGAACGGGCTTGAACCGGCCTCCTCGGACGAGTGGGCGGCGGCTTTCGGGCGGGTCGATCCTTCGGTGCTGGTGAAGGTCGCAACAATGCCCAGGGACCATCGCGGCGACTTCTCGACGGACACGCGGTTCGGGACGGTGACGATCCGGTTCACGCGCGACTTCAGCGAGGACAACGACGACCTCAGAAGCGGTGCGTTCTATCGCGGGAATTACCGGTATTGGACCCACTCAATCGTCGGCCGGCTGCTGGTCGATGAACGGGACCTAGGCGGAACTTCACGCGCTTCCAAGCGCGTTTGAGCTTCTTATCGCGTTGATTTTGCGTTGTTTCCTGGCGCGTCGG
>JAPOVX010000151.1 GCA_026707935.1 Paracoccaceae bacterium | reverse complement strand
GTGAACCATCCTGACCGTGCCGAATGAGGTCGAGGCCATCGTTCTCTTGACCGTGGCTGACTTCCGTGGGTCCCGGCGTGTCATCGTCACCGATGGACGCGGGCACAGGCGGTGCATCGCCATGCGGGAACCGGCCAGAGACGTCTCTCGGATTTGTCATGATCTGGTTCGGCACATTTGCCGTCGTGGTTGTTGAAATGGCCCAGATCACACCGCCGGTGGGATTCGATCTTTTCGTCCTCCAGGGCATGACCTCACATGAGATGGGCTATATTTCCCGCACGGCCTTGCCGATGTTCCTGATCATGGTCCTCATGGTAGGAGTCCTGGTCCTGGTCCCCGAACGCGCAACCTGGCTTCCCGAAACGCTCCGGGCGCGCTCGTAACGCACCATCGGCAAAACGCGGGCCCGTTCATCCTTGCTGCGAAAGAGTCGGGAAACGAATGGTCAACAGGCCAATGGCGTACGGTCCTCTGCATTGCTTGCGCATAGGACCCGTCGGAATCATTCGGAAACCAGCGCCGCCCTGCCTGCTTCAAACCGAAATGTCGGTCGTTCTTCGGGATTCGCGCCCACCGGGGAAACACGCCCTTCCAGGGCGCGTTACTCGATTCGGGTTGGTTACAGCCCGGATTCGATCCAGTTGGCAATGGCCGCCTTCGGTCTCGCGCCGGTCAGGTTCGACACGACCTCGCCGTCCTTGAACAGGAACAGGGCAGGAATGCCACGAACTCCCAGGCGGGCGGGCGAATTCGGATTCTGGTCGATATCGACCTTGACGACCTTCACACGGCCCTCGAGTTCGTCGGACAGTTCTTCCAGGGCCGGACCAATCTGCTTGCAGGGACCGCACCACTCAGCCCAGAAATCCACCACGACCGGGATGCTCGAATGCCGCACCTCGGTATCGAATTGATCGTCCGTGACTTCCACTGTTGCCACTGTCTCCTCCCCTTCCGCAATCCCGCTGATCCGACACCTAGTAGAAAGTGCCCGTGCCCGGGTCAAGCCGACGGCCGGGCTTCGCCTGCCTGCGCCGGTCCCTGCGTGTCGCCCGTTCGGGGAAATCCCGGAAGAATCGTCTGAATCCCGGTTTCCGCCAGTTCAGCGGTTGCCTTCCTGGTGTGATACGCAACCAGTTCACGTCCCAACGTCATGAACGATCCGTTCGCGGTCCACAGGATTGCCATGGAGATTTCGCGCCCCGGATAGACCTTTTCGAGGGCCGCGGCATATGCGCCCATTTGACGGAGCAGACCGTCCGGAATGTCATCAGCCGTCTCCGGCACGTCGGCATTCGTCTTGTAGTCAACCGCGAGCACCTGGTCGCCCGACACGACCAGGCGGTCGATGATCCCGTAGATTCGCCTTCCGTCAAACCCGTCCAGTTCCGCTGATACCGGCACCTCCGCAAGGCTTCCGGGGCCGAACAGGTGTTCGAGTTCCGGCATGAGGAGGATATTGATGGAGAGCTCGTATGCGCTTTCGAATTCGGACCAGCCTTCGGCACGCCGAATGCGTTCGGCAACCCGCTCCCATTCCTCTTTCGGATGCCTGGGCAGATGTTCCAGAAGGGCGTGGACCTGAAGCCCGAATTCCCTACCGCCGCCCAGAGAGTTATCACCGGAATCCGGCGGGGTAATCACCTTGTCGCCTCCGAGGCCCGACGGGTTCACCGCCGGCATCCCGGGCCAATCCGGCCTTGCTCGTTCAAACAACCATGATGGCACGGCGTCGACATCGGCGATTTCCGATTTCGCGGGTCCGGAATATCCGCCTGCAGGCGGCCAGGCTTTACCGCCAAGCCGCAAGCCCGGACTGTCCCGAACCGGAGATACGACGGACCTGGAATCGAGATCCTCCATCGCCCGTTCGATTCGCCCGTGCCAACTTCGCTCTCTCGCTTTTCCGCCCGCTCCGGCGCCGCAAACCAGCAGCCACTGGCTCGCACGCGTGATCGCGACATAGAGCAGCCGGTTGCGTTCTTTTTCCTCGAATTCCCTGTTGGCTCTGTCAGCCAGCACCTGGGCCTCGATCGCCTCGTCCTGGCTCGACCTCCAGATCAGGCTTCCGTCGTCGAGGACGAGAGTCTGGCCCCCCCGACCCGATGGCCGTGAGTCCGTATCGGGAAGAATGACAAACGGCGCCTCCAATCCCTTGGCGCCATGAACGGTCATCACCCTGATCTGGTCGAGATCAGCCTGTGTCTGCCGTTTGACGTCGACATCTCCGAGCTCGAACCAGTTCAGAAAACCCGTCACCGAAGGCGGCCCCGACTGTTCATATTTCAGCGCCTCGTTGACCAGTTCGTCGATTCCGTCCTCTGCCTCCGGCCCCAACCGCGCGAGGATCCGTTGCCGGCCTCCATGCCGGTTCAGGATCCGCTCGACAAGATCGTAAGGCCGAAGCAGGTGAGCCTGTTCAACACAATCAGCCAGAATCGAACATGCATTCGGGAAACGATTGTGCCGCGATGCCATCTCCTTCCACAGGCTTCCCTTTCGAACACTGGCAATATCGAACAGATCGGCCTCCGACATCCCGATCAGGGGAGAACGAAGCGCTTCCGCCAAGGCCAGATCGTCGCCCGGAGTTGCAGCAAACCGCAAAAGGGACAGGATGTCGCGCACGGCCAGTTCCGCACCAACCTCCATGCGGTCGGCCCCGGCGACGGGCAGGTTCCGCGCTTTCAGTTCCCGAATCAGTGCGTGAAACATGACGGAACGTGTCTGGACGAGGATCAGGACGTCGCCGGCGGACAAACGCCTGGCGTTTTCCCGGGACGAAAGAACCGGCGGGTCCGCAAGCACGCTTTTCAGGTATCCGGCGACAATTCCTGCCAGTTCGACCCGCACGTCCCGATCGGAGGAGAGCGGTTGCCCCGGCTGGTGCCACGTGTAAGCGTAATCCTGTCTTTCCTTTTCGATATACGGCCACAGGTCAATGCGTCCAGGCATGTCCCCGTGAAACGCGCGATGGATGACGGGGGCGGAACTGCCCGTCATCTGGTTTTGCTCGCAAACCGCGTCGGCCAACTCGAGAATCGGAGAGGCCGATCGAAACGAAAAGAGGAGGCTCCTCTCCGCCAGCTCCTTCCGCACGCGGACCTGGCGTTGGGCAAAGTAGTCCCGCATGTCCACGAAGTAATCCGGATCGGCGCCCTGGAAGGAGAATATCGACTGCTTTTCATCTCCGACGACAAAAAGCGTCCGCTCCCCCGCCCGCCCGCTCTCTCCAGCCGTGAACTCGGCTTCAACGCTCTTGATGATATCCCATTGCCTTCGGCTCGTGTCCTGGGCTTCATCGATCAGGATATGGTCCACGCCACCGTCGAGGCGGTAAAGAATCCAGTCGGATATGCCCGGTTTGGACAGCAGCCGGATCGTCTTGCGAATGAGGTCGTCGTAGGTCAGGTATCCGCCAAGCAGCTTGCGCCTGTCGTATTCGCGAAAATAGCACGCGGCAAATTCATGGAGCGCGCGGGTTCTTGCAAACGCCTTGTGCATGATCCTGTGATTACGCGCCCCGGCCACCCTCTCCATCAGGCCAACCAGTCGAGCGTGCTGCTTAGGCTCGGATGCACGCAGTTTCTTTGTCGGAAACGCATCGAACTTGGGAGCAAACGGCGACCTGGCGGTTCGCCCGAAGAGCAAGACGGTCTCGAGTTTTTTCAACCCGTCCTCGGTTCCCGCCATCTCGGCGGCAGATGCCAGTTTGCCGGCGCTCTTTTGGTCTGAACTGCTGTCGCTCTTCCGCATCAGGTCCGCCCAGAACGTCAGCAGCCCTGTCGTTCCGGGAGCAAAGACTTCCCCGATCGTCTCTTCCAGCGGCTCGGGCTCGGGGCACAGCGCTTTCGGAAATCCCCTGTCGAACGCCTCCCGTTGTTCAACGATCTCGTCGAGGAACCCATCGAGATCGAAGTCGGTGAAATGCAGCAACAGGTTCCTGACCATATCCCGGGTCGAATCCCGTTCCGCCAGCGCGTCAAGAATATTCTGCCGCATCGCGCTGGCATGGCGTTCATCGATGATTTCGAACTGCCCGCTGACTTCCGCTTCGAGCGGAAACCTCCGGAGCAGCGTGTCGCAGAATGAATGAATCGTCTGGATCTTGAGGCCGCCTGGCGTCTCGAGAGCGTTGGCGAACAGCCGCCGCGCAATGTTCAGGCTGTCGCCGGTCAGGTTTTCTTCGGTCTCTCCCAGGTTGCGAAGGGCCTCGAAAAGTCGGTCGTCCGGCATCATCGCCCAACCGCCAAGACGGGCGAAGAGCCTGTTTTGCATCTCGGCAGCGGCGGCCTTCGTATAGGTCAGGCACAGGATCTTTTCCGGATCGTTCCCCCTGAACAACAGCCGGCTGACGCGATCGATCAGAACCCTGGTCTTTCCTGATCCGGCATTTGCCGGAACCCAGGTCGATACGACCGGGTCGGCCGCTCGAACCTGGGCGAACGTGGCGTCGTCGAACCTTTTCACGGCGCGAGACCGATCTTGACGGGTGGGTCCGCCTCGCTCCACTCGCCGTAACGGGACAGGTGATCGTAGTCCGAACCGTAGTCTCTTTCCGTCATTCGGCTTCGCGCCGGATACCCCAGCCCTGGATCCACGTAGGCGAGCAGAAGTTCAACGAGACCCGTCCAGGTGTCGGTGAGAAGCCCGTCCTCCGTTTCGACATCCTCGGTTTTCTGGGCAGTGCTCATGCCGATGTATTCGAGCCTGGCGATCCCGGCTGCCGGAATTCCCTCGAAGCCGCCCCGTGCCGCCATTCCACCGGCCAACTGCAGCTGCTTGTCGTAGTGTTCGATTGCACGCCTTGTCGGTGTCGGACCGGACTTGTAGTCGAAGATCCTTAGCTGTCCGTCCTCGCCCCTGTCGATGCGGTCGGCTCTCGCCGTCAGGACAAATTCGCAATCGGGGAATTTCCATTTACCCGGAACTTCAAGCCCCAGTGTCTCCGCTCCTTCCCTGCGCTTTGCCTCCCCGATCATCAGCCATTCGGCAATGCGATGCAGGCGTGCGTACCAGCTCATGCGCATGGCGGGCGACGCAACCTCGTCCTCGAGAATGCGCTCGGCGCACTTCAGGAACGAACCGGTCTCGGGCTTGACCCGGCCGTCGGCGAGACCGCCGACAAAGTCTTCCATGATCCGGTGAAAAACGGCTCCGCGCTCTCGTGCATCCAGGTCGCGGCCGAGAAGATCAAGCGGACGCAACCGCAAGACATGGCGCGCGTAGATCGCGTAAGGATTCTGGATGAGCGTCCGGATCTCCGTCACGCTCAGTTTCGTCGGCCGCACGCTCACTGGCGGGACCGGTTCCGGTCGCGGCTCCGGCGATACGGGCCCGTCCGGCTGACCGATCCGGCAGCCGAGCCCGATCAGTCGCTCGCCCCTGTCTGTCATGGCCTTCATCGCCGCTTCTCCGGCCGGGCCCATGCCCGAGACGAGATTCTGGAACCGGATCAGCCATCTTGAAGCAACCGTCGGTTGCTCCCCGTCCCTGAGCGAACGGGACAGGACGATCTCGGGGGCCGCCACCGCCTGTTGAAAGTCGTGCGCAGCGAGTCCGTTCTGCCGCTCTGGCAAACCCAGTCCGATCTGCCTGCGCATCGCCCGGTTGAGCCAGACGTCGCCTCTCCGCGCGGGTGGCCACACGCCCTCGTTCAGGCTGCCGAGAATGACCAGGTCCATGATCCTGTCACGAACCTGGTATGCACCCCAGATGACCACGTCCTTCTGGTTGATCGTCTGCTCGTAGGGATTGCTTTCCATCGTCAGTTTCCGGAAAACCGCCCTGTATTCCGTCACGCCCATGGTCCCGGCGACATCTGCCTCTTTGACCAGGCTCGACATGACTGCCGACAAGTCCTGTCCGGCGCGGGTTTCCCAGAGAGGGCCGCCGGGTTCATCGTCCATGTTCGACAAAGCCGTATTCGGGCTAGATCCCGAAACAAGTGCGTTCGCCACCTGAACATGCCGCCCGATCAGGCCGTCGAGAGTTTCCGAACTGCACGCCGAGGCGAACCGGAGCATGCCCGCAAGCCACTCCGCCCATTGCCTTTCCCGGTCTCCGCCGCCTTCAGCCCAGAGCTCGATGCTCCGGTGATCGATCATCGGGGCAGGTCGTTGTCTCAGGAAACGCTCCAGGGAGGCCGTCAATGACACGTGATTCCCGCGGTCTCCGGCGTTGGTCAACGGATGCTTGAGCACGGACATCAGTACGTGCGGAGCCAGCGGCGGATCGAACAATTCGAGAGCAAGGCGCAGGAACACGCCTTCACGTGTCAGCCGCAAGGATTCACCGATCCGGTCGTCAGGTTCGATTTCCCAGAACTGCAGCGCCGCCTTGACCCTTTTTGCCAGTTCGAGGTTCTGGGTTACCAGTGCGACCCGCTTGCGCGCCTCGACGGCTTCCCGGATTGCCACCGCAATCGCTTGCGCTTCTTCCTTCATGGTTGCCGCCAGAATCAGCCCGATCCTGTTCGTGGCAATGTCGAGCTCGGGAATGAGGCCCGGGCTTTCCTCCATCCAACGATCCGTGAACGGCGCCGGACGTAGCGCCAGCGATATCAGCCGGTTCCGTTGCGGGTTGGCAGGCTGTGTATCCGACCAGTCCGGCAATTCCGGCGGCGATACTCTGGCGAACCTGCAAAATCTCGCCAGAACCGACTGCGGGTGTTCGGGGCATTCGTCGTGGTTTTCCAGAAGAGCCCAGTCCTCCAGGGACAACTCCCTGTCGACGCCGGGAAGGACAACGGCGCCCTGTCGAAGCCCTGCTACCGCGCGCATGAGATGCATCATCGGCGCGGAGAAGCCCGTGGAGCCGGTTATGATCACGGGATGATCCGGGGGATGTTTCGTCCAGGCATCAACCACGGCATTGACGGCGGCCCGGAACCTGGACCGACGGTCAAGCATGCCGTCGTCGCCAAAGACACCGGCCAGAATCCCGAGGAATTGCAGACTGCGTTCCCAGTGTCCGGACTGGTCGTCGACCTCAACTGCCAGGAGCCTTCCCAGATCGATTCCCTCGTCCTGGAGTTCGGAAAAAACCCCAAGAAGTGAATCCGCAAGATCAATTCCGGCCGTGCCGGGCGCCAGATCAGGTTCCTGCTCGAGGAGGGCTCCGATGAGCCGCCGCAAGGCCAGCATCGCACCGACTGTTGTCATCGGAGGGGGCAAGGCATCCGCGGGCAGCGACACGTCGTTGACCAGGGCGGTGGCAGGGCGGATCCGCGGCAAGAGCATTGCGGGCCCGGATTCCAGGGATTGCCTCAGCTCGAGCGCACTGTTGACTGAACCGGTGTAGATCACGACTTTCGCCAGGTCTTCCGGCGAACCGGTTCCCTGGCGCCGGAGCAGGCCGTCAACGAATGAGCGGGTGAAGTCGCAGCCAACCGGCACCGCGTAGACGCGGGGACCACCAATGTCTTCAAACACGGTCGACCGATCCCCCTGCTACCCGGTTTTCTTCCAGCATGGCTTCGGCGAGGTCCATTGCCTCCGGGTGACCGACCTCCGCCCAGGCGCCCGTGTACACGGCCCCGAACAGGCGATTCCTGGCCGACATCCGTGACCACAACAGGCTGACGGAAAAAGCCTCGTCCCGGATTTCCGTCAGCCCCTCCGTCCTGATGATCTGTGCGCCCGCATAAACCATGACCGGCTGGCCGTTTCTGCCAGGCGGTTCGAGCCGGCCATCCCGCGCGAGACACAAGTCGCCCGGGCCGCGGTATCCCGTTGCCCGGTTCGCGGGCAGCATCAGCATCAATCCGTCCATTCGCGCGGGGTCCCAGGCTTCGCCGAGCTGCCGGAGGGGATTCGGTCCCGACCACACGTAATCGGAGTTCATGGTATACACCGGGTCCGTCCCCAGAAACGGCAGGGCGTTGCGAAGGCCTCCGCCCGTGTCGAGGATCCGCGGCCGCTCCCGGACCAGCCTGACGTCCGCCATCCCCGATACGTGCGCTTCGATCTGATCGGCAAGATGGTGGGCGTTGACCACGATTTTCGACAGCCCTGCGTCACGTGCCTGATCCAGCGCATGATCGAGCAGGGGCTTCCCCGCGATCCGGATCATCGCCTTCGGCACACGATCGGTCATCGGGCGCATTCGTGTCCCGAAGCCGGCGGCAAAGACCATGATGCCGTCAGGAACCATGGGCACGTTTCCGGATTCGCGAGAGGATCCCTTCCCCGGGATGCGGCACTTCCCGCAAAATCCACTCGGCCAGTTCGGCCAGGGCCGGGTGTTTCAGATCCTTTTGCAGATGTCCCCAGACCCTGGGAATCAGATCGACATAGGTGAATTTTCCGTCGCGAATGCACAATCTCGAAAACACCCCCAGAATCCGCAGGTTGCGCTGGGCGCCAAGCACGGCGTACGCCGCTTCGAATGCTCGTGTCTCCTCCTGGAATGCTTCCGTTTCCCGCGATCCGAAGACCGAGCCGATATATCTGCCTTTCACGGATTCCTGCAGGGATTCGGACGTGTCCCTTCGCGCATCCTCCAGCAGTGACACGAGATCGTATGCCGGATGGCCTGCCACGGCGTCCTGGAAGTCCAGGATTCCCGCCCGGTGCTCGTCATCCCGGTCGCTCAGCCACATGATGTTTTCGGCATGATAGTCTCGAAGGACGATCACCCGGTCGGCCTCCGGGATGCTGCACGTTTCATCGAAGGCCCTGACAACCAGTGACAGGAATTCGTCTTCCGTTCCGGCCACGACTGGCCGGCCTGTCACGGCAGGAAGAAACCAGGACGTGAACAGCCGGGACTCGCTCGTGCAGGTTTCGCGGTCGTAGGGCTCGAGACCGGTGGGCGAATGCCGGTGCAGGCGGACAAGTGCATCGACGGCGGCCGCGTAGAGTTCAAACTCCATTTCCGGATGACCCGAACAGACACTCGCGAACCGGGCGTCTCCGAAATCCTCGAGCAACAGGAATCCGGCCTTTTCGTCGGCCTCCCAGGTTTCCGGCGCACTCAGGCCGCATCTCCTGAGCATGGCTGCGACCCTGACAAAAGGACGGATGTCTTCCCCTGCCTCGGGGGGCGCATCCATGACCATGGCGGACAGTCCGGTCACCGGGCTCCAAACCCGATGATACCGGCGCCGGGAAGCGTCGGAGCCAAGCGTCTCGACGCTCGCCTCTGCCCATCCCGTCCGTGACAGGAACGCGTCCAGTTGACCCCTCCTGGGTTCAGGCACGGGCCAGTTCGTGGCGAAATTCATGCCGCTGGTGGCAAACGGCCCGATCAAGGATGCCGTCCCAGCCGGAATCGTGCCATTCCAGTGAAATTCGCCGACTGCAATCTCCGGTGACCGTAAACCTGAGGCTCAAGCCACCCTTTCCGTAAAGGTCACCAAGGATTTCCGGCCACTCGATCAGGCAGACCGAGGTCCGAAATGCGTCCTCCAACCCGAGTTCTACCAACTCGGACGCACAGTCGACCCGATAGAAATCCCCATGCAGGAGACTGCAGGATGCGATTTCGTATGTCTGCACGAGCGTGAACGTCGGAGACGGCACGTCTTCAACCGGTAACCCGTCCAGTGCCTGCCTGGACTGGATAAGTTCCCTGCAGAAAACACTTTTTCCCGCGCCGAGCGGGCCGGACAGGAGCAACACGTGCCCGGCGTTCAGGCAAGGGGCGAATTTTCTCGCCAATTCCCGGCACGAAGACTCCGATTCAACGTCCACCGCGATTTTCTTCATGGCGGGACGGTCTCGTGCCTCTGGCGGCGGAGCCGTACGTAAAGGGCTCCCTTGCCCCCGTGCCGCTCGTGAGACTCGCTGAAACTCTGGACAAGATGCGACAGCGGCGGCCGGGACAACAGGTCGGGAACACGGCGGCGCAATACGCCTCCTTTCGGTCGATTGAATTCGTCCAGGCCGGACCTGTTTCCCTTTCCGGTGATGACGAGCAGGTTTCTGACTCCGCGCCCGTGCGCCGTCTGAACAAACGTGGTCAACCTGAGTTCGGCCCGCTTCTCTGTCAGCCCGTGAAGATCCAGGGTTGCTTCGACCTTTTGCTGGCCCCTGGCCAGCCGCGCATACAGTTTCCTGTCAAATCGATCCGGCAACGGCGTGGGCGTACCATGCAGTCCGCGCGTCTTTGGCTGTCCTTTCGCGGCTGAACGCGAGTCCCTGCTTTCCGGCAGCGACGGGCCCGACCCTTTCCCGCTATCCGGATTGCCCGGCGGGAGATCTTCCGTTTCCGCGCGCCATGCCTCCATGTCGGCGGCAGAAATCAGGTTCCTTGCCGTTCGTCGACCCTCCCGGCTCCGTCCTTCCTGCGTCGCGGACTTTCGGACGGACTCCGCGCTTGCGGCATTCTGTTCACTCGATGCCGGTTGCGGTTCCGTGGCACCTTTTCGGGCAACATCCCGGGTCTCGGAAATCCACAAAGCCCGATCGTCGTCCGTCAGACCCTTCGGACCCCCGTCGTCCATGGATCCTACTCGGCAGTGTCAACCAGGAACCAGTTCGGGTCTTCATCCCCCATGACTCGTGAAAAGGTCCAGACGTTCTTCTGCTTCCTGATCGTCCTGGGATCGCCTTCGACGATTTCACCATCGGGAAGCCGTACGACCGACGTCAGTTCCGCCACGAAACTGACCGTGATTTCGGCGTCTTCCGTCCGCTTGTCGAAGGTCGCCGATTCCAGTTTCGCCTCCCTGACGCCAATGAAATTCGCCTCAACCTGATATCCCTTCTTCTGCCGGTCGAGGACGACAGCTTCGAAACTCGCGTAGACATCCCGCGAAAGCAGCCGTTTCAGCGTGTCGAGATCGTCACCCTCGAAAGCCATCAAGATGATTTCATAGGCATAACGTGCGCCATTCATGAACTCGGAAACGGAGAAGTCGGGCTCGACAACCTTCATTGCCGCGAGCGCCTTGCCGCTCGGGCTGTCGAGGGGGACATGGTCGGCGATATCCTGATCGAGTTCAGAAGAATCACCTCTCGATTTCGACTGAGGCGTCGGCTGGATGACGACCCGATTCCTTTCGATTTCAGGCTCGAATCCGTCCCGCGTACCCAGTGTCTTTCTCAATCTCATGATGAGAAACAGGGCAATGGCCGCCAAAACCAGTAGGTGGAGATAGCCTGAACCCATGAACTCGCCCTTTCAGAACGGTTGCCGCAGACCCTTTGCATTCGGTCTTTCCAGAACCTATGTAAGATACCGGCCGGTTCGAGTCCACCGGTTCGCACAGACTTCCGGAGGTTTCCGTGATCTGGCTATTTCTTCTTTTCCTGACGGTTCCGTTGCTGGAAATCGCACTGTTCATCAGTATCGGCCAGGCAATCGGCCTCATGCCGACCCTGGCCACTGTCATCCTGACGGCAATTGTCGGCACATGGCTGGTTCGCTCGCAAGGCCTCTCGGAACTTGGGAAGCTGCGGAATTCCCTGGCCGGATCGGGTGACCCCCTCAATTCGATTGCCCATGGCGCGATGATTCTGGTGGCGGGCCTGCTGCTTCTCACACCGGGATTTTTCACTGACGGAGTCGGGTTCCTGCTGCTTGTACCGGCTGTACGAGTCCTGGTAACGCGCGCGATTGCCACCCGGATTCAGGAATCCGCGGTTTTTGTTTCGACGAGTCCGGGCGAAAGCCGGACAGGGAATGGGTCAGACGATATCATCGACGCCGAGTACGACGTGATTCACGAGTCCGACGTTCGTGACGACGGGCCATCACGAACCGGCGGCCGCGGGAATTGAGAACCGTTGCGCCAATTGTCACTGAATCCATTTGCTGGTACCACACCGCGAAACAAGATCTGAGAGTGCAACGATGGCGACAGAGCCCTCGGGAAAGAGCAACGGAGCCGGCCCGGTCGAGCCGGCAGCTTCCGCCGACACGCCTCCTCAGCCGCGTTTCGAACTGATCACGCAGTACATTCGTGATCTCTCGTTCGAGAATTTTGCCGCGCAGAAATACATCACCGGCCAGATCGACCAGCAACTTTCGGTCGACCTCAACATCGACGCCAAGACGCGGGCGGAAAACCGTTTCGAAGTCATCCTGAAACTTTCGGTATCGGCCAAGCGCGACAAGGAATCCGTTTTTCTGCTCGAGGTCGATTACGGCGGGCAATTCCTGATTGAGAACATTCCTGACGACCAGTTGCATCCGATGCTCATGGTCGAATGCCCGCGGCTGCTGTTTCCGTTCCTCCGTCAACTGGCCCGCAACCTCACCGCAGAGGGCGGTTTTCCGCCTCTCAATATCGAAAACATCGATTTCCTGCGCCTGTACAAGCAGCGGCTGGCGCAGAGTTCAGGCTGATCCGGGTTCGCTCGAGTCCGGTCCGTCGGCAGGGGCAGGATATCCGTATCGTTTTTTCCAGACGGTATCGTCTCCCATGCTGGCGACGAATTCCTTGTGCGCTTCCAGTTCTTCCCTTGACAATAACACCGGCCGCTTTCCCGGCCGTTTTCTGGCTTCCCCCAATTCCGGTCCTGCCATTCCCGGCGCCGGCGCACCTCCTGGGTCGAAGACGAGTTCCAAGTCCGGCTGACGGCCTCCGACAAGTTCCAGGTAAACTGCCGCGAGGAGCTCGGCGTCGATCAATGCACCATGTGCGTCCGCTCTCGTGGAATTGTCGATTCCGAACCGCCGGCAGAGAGCATCCAGGGAGTTCGAAACCCCCGGGAACCGCGCACGCGCCATCTCGAGGGTATCCACGGCCCGGTCTCCTGCAATGGGACGGAAACCGGCGGCCACGAGCTCTGCATTCAGGAACCCCATGTCGAACGGAGCATTATGCATGATCAGGCGGGAATCGCCGACAAACTCGATCAACTGGCCGCAAATCTCAGAGAACCGCGGTTGACCGGAAAGGAACGCCATGCCGAGCTTGTGAATCCGTTGCGCATCCTCGGGAATGTCGCGTTCCGGATTGACAAACTGGTGGTATGTCCTGCCGGTCGGAACGTGGTTGGACAGCTCGACACAACCGATCTCGACGATTCGATGGCCTTCTTCCGGGTTCAGCCCGGTCGTTTCCGTGTCCAGCACGATTTCCCGGTTCAATCGCGGTCTCCCCTTTTCGAACTCCACGTCCACAAGCCGATACCGGTTCCCTTATCAAAGAACGCACTGCAGTTCGAACCTTGAAAATGACCAACTTCGCAGACTTTTGCGTGCTGACGTGCGGAACATTCCGGATCCGTTCGTTTCCTGTGCCGTGGGGATGCCTGGCTGCCTGTCCTGGACCCGTTCTCTTGCCTAGCCCGCAACGCGGTGCGTGATCCTGTCGATGAGTGCCCCGACTTCCCTTTCCACGGAGGAAAGCGATCCGGATTCGATGACGAAATCCGCCCGTGACAGCCTTTCCTCGTCCGGTATCTGCCGCCCAAGCAGCACATTCAGGGTTTCTTCCGACATTCCCGGACGGGCAAGTACCCGGCGACGCCTTTCTTCAGGAGTCGTCACCATGGCCAGAACGCCGTCACATGACGTCTCCGCGCCGGTTTCGAACAGCAGGGGGATTTCGCACACGACAAGACGGCTCCCGGATTCCGCCGCCTTCTCGATGAACGTATCCCTGTCGGCACGAACAAGCGGATGGACGATCGCTTCAATCTTCCCAAGCAGGGACGGCGTGGTCTGGATGCGCCGGCGCAGGACATCCCGATCGATTTTCCCTTCCCTGGCGGCTTCCGGACAGATCTCCGAAACCCGGGCAATGACATCGCGGTCCTGTGCGTAGATCCTTCCGACGGCCGTATCCGCATCCCAAACCGGGACACCGGCAGCCCTGAAGTAGCCGGCTGCAGTCGATTTTCCGGATGCGATCGACCCGGTCAAGCCAAGCACGTAAACGGAAGCCGTCATCTAAGTTTCCGCGCTATCGTTTCGTGGAGTTCGCTGTCCACTTCCGGAGATACGCCAAACCAGCGTTCGAATCCCGGTGCTGCCTGGTGAAGCAGCATTCCGAGACCCGTCACGATCCTGTTCCCGTTCCTTTCCGCGGCCTTGAGGAATCCCGTCTTCAACGGGTTGTAAACGATATCGACCACAATCGCCGATCGCATTCCGGGTTCGAATTCGACCGCGAGATCCGGCTGACCTTTCATTCCGAGCGAGGTCGTGTTGACGATCATCGTCACCTTCCTGCCAATTCCCCGCAATTCGCCTGGGCTGGCGACCTCGAGCCTGTTTCCAAAGTGCGCGCACAGGGTCTCAGCCTTCGAGACCGTTCGGTTGACAATGAAAACTCTCGGCACCTTTTCGGCCAACAGGGACCAGACGACAGCCCGGGCGGCACCTCCTGCTCCCATGACGACGACAGGCCCGTCACGGCCCTTCCAGTCTGGTGCCGCGGACTTTACGAGCCTTGCGAACCCGGCGATATCGGTGTTGTCGGCATGGATTGTACCGTCCTTCCTGAATGTCAGTGTATTTGCTGCACCGGTGTCCCTGGCAGCAGGCGTGATCTCGGCCGCGTGCTCGAGGACCCTCTCCTTGAATGGAATCGTCACGTTGACACCGGCAAATCCTTGTTCGCGCAGAGCCGAAAATTTCCGGTCAAAGTCACCTGGCCTTATCCCGAGCGCGGCATAGCTGCCTGACAGCCGGTACTTTTTCAGCCAGAATCCGTGAATGGCCGGCGACAGGCTATGGCTGATTGGCCAGCCGACAACTCCGGCTTTCGCATCGCGGGATTCGTCCCCGTTCGTCATCGCGGCAGGACTCCGCGAACCCTGAGGTACTCCAGGAGTTCGACCAATGGCATACCCATGATCGCGAAAAGATCACCCCTGACCCGCGCCATGAGTTGCACGCCTTCTTCTTCGAGCCGGTAGCACCCGACAGAGCCTTGTATACGCGGCCAGTTTCGGGCCAGGTAGGATTCAAGAAACGAATCCGAAAAGTCCCGCATGACGAGTTCGGCGCGACTGGTTGCGTGCCACGTGCGCGCTCCGCCAATGACGGCAACGGCGGCCGAAACAAGGCTGTGTGACCGACCCCGCAACTCCAGGAGGACACTCCTGGCTTCGTCGATGCTGCCGGCCTTGTGAAACACGCGGCCACCCGACCAGAGAACCTGGTCGCACCCGACAACAACATGTTCAGGCTCTCGCGTCCCGACCCTGAGAGCTTTCATTTCCGCGAGGCAGACGGCAATGTCTTCCGGCTCGACCTGGTCGCGAACAAGCGACTCCGTGACCATGGCCTCGTCGATACCGGGAACCCTGACATCAACGTCAACACCTGATCGCTCGAGAAGACCCTTGCGTGTCGCAGACCCCGATGCAAGGACAACTGATGGTCGCTTCATCGTCGATCCTTTCGTCGGTTCTCCGGTTGGTCACCGCGATATCCATTCCCGGGCAGCAGCTGTCAAATTGCACGTGTTCCTGTGCACGGCCCTGTGGATACTGTGTCAAGAAACCTGTTAATAAGTCTTCTTTTTCCACAGTTTTCGAGAACTCGCCCGGGTTTTTCGCCATTGTGCACATGATTTCCATGAAAATTTCCCTGTGGAAAAAAGTTATCAACAGGTGTGCATAGCGTGGAAAACCCGAACATTTCCTCAAACTCCGTCGACCAGACCGAGATCAACTTCCCTTTTAACCTTCGGGATAATATGACTTAATTCAGAATTCCGTCGAGTGTGCAAGGAAATCCACTGTCTGTCTCCAGTTCGGTAATTCATATTTTCCACAACCCCTACAACAACTACATAAAATATATAAAATTATTGAATTGATTTGTTGCACTGCCGAGAAACGGATCGTTGCGTCATGCTGAGTTCGCTGTACCCGTGGTTGAAGGCGTTTCACATCGTATCCGTGATTTCCTGGATGGCAGGCCTCTTGTATCTCCCCCGGCTGTTCGTCAACCACGCCGAGTCTGCTCCTCCTGGGAGCGAACTTTCCTCGGTTTTCACAGGAATGGAGCGGCGGCTCCTGAAGCGCATCATGAATCCGGCGATGATTGCCACCTGGGCATTCGGACTGGCGCTTTTCATGTCAGCAGGATCGGGTGCCGTCCAATCAGTGTGGATTTGGGCCAAGATCGTCCTGGTCATTTGCCTGACCTGGTACCATCTCTGGCTGGCGCAACGACTCCGTGACTTCGCGGCCGACAGGAATCGGATTTCGGCGCGACGGTTTCGTTTCATGAATGAAGTTCCGGCCGTCCTGATGGTCATCATCGTCATTCTGGTTGTGGTCAGGCCATTTTGAATGGCGGATGTTGTCAAGGCTTGACCGAATCTAACAATGTCGCCTGACCGGAATCACGACAGGATTGCCGAACGGATCGCGATTGGCCGACGTCACAAAGGCAGATGGTCGATACTGCAGGACCGCGTTCGATCGGAAACTCCGACTTCAATCGTTCATGACGCTCACGATTGACTCAGCAAGCCTGTCTAGACCCGGATCCGGCAATCCTGCCACGTTTATTCGGCTGTCACCGACCATATAGACAGCCTTTTCGGAGCGAAGCCGTGCGACCTGTTGGAGCGACAGACCAAGGCGCGAGAACATGCCACGGTGCGACGCAAGAAAGTCGAACCGCCCGGTTCCGGATTTTTGCCGGAGGGCATCCGCGAATTCGGTCCGCAGCCTGAGCATTCTCGTCCGCATCCTGTCGAGTTCGTCATGCCATTCCGACCGAAGTCCCGAGTCTTGGAGAATCGTGAAGACCGCTGCGGCCGCGTGGTTGGGTGGCATCGAATAGTTCCGCCTGGCCAGGGATTTCAGCTGGCCAAAGGCCGTATCGGTTTCCCTGGAATTCCGGCCGATGAGAATGGCCGCTCCGACCCGGTCACAATACACTCCGAAGTTTTTCGAACAGCTGATTGCCGCAACCAGTTCCGGCACCGCGTCGGCGAGGCATCGCAAACCACCAGCGTCAACGTCGAGTCCGTCGCCAAATCCCTGATAAGCCATGTCGACGAACGGTATGAGATGTTTTTCAACCAGGAATTCGGCCAGTACCGGCCACTGCTGCGGAGAGATATTGGCACCGGTCGGATTGTGACAGCACCCATGAAGAACGACAATATCCCCGGGCGCCGCCGCGCTCAGTGATTCGAGCATGGAATCGAAACGCACGCCGCCGGTTGACGGGTCGAAATACCGGTACGTCTTCGTGTTCAGGCCGGCTGCGGTCATCGTGGGAAGATGGTTTGGCCACGTCGGGTCAGACAGGTAAACCACGGCGTCCGGTTGCGCAGATGCCAGGAGCTCGGCAAGGATGCGTATGGCACCGGATCCTCCCGGCGCTTGTATGGTCCGGGTTCGTGCCGGATCCAGGTGATCGCCGAGAGCCAGCCCGGTAATCGCGGCGTTGAAACCGGTGTGGCCCTCGAGCCCAAGGTAGGATTTCGAGGCTTGAGACTCGATGACCTTCATTTCAGCTTTGCGAACAGCTGCCATGACCGGAGTCTGGCGTGCGGGATCCTTGTAGACGCCGACCCCGAGATCGAGTTTCTCCGGTCTCTGGTCTTCTCTGAAGAGTCCGATGAGTTGCAGGATCTTGTCGGGTTCGGCAGGTGCCAGCGTTTGAAACATGTCGACCTCCATTCAGGGCCATCTGTACGCGTTTCGAAACGAGACATCCAGAACCTCCAGCCAAAGGGTCAGTCAGTCCGGATTCGATTATCTTCAACTGCCGCCGGTTTCGGCAAGAGTGGCATCGATCGTCGCCAGAAACACCTCGGCGAATTGCTCCAGCTTGGCCGCCCCGACGCCGTTCACCTCTGCGAACTCCGCCTTGGTGCCCGGTTGGCGGCGCGCCATGTCGATCAGTGAACGGTCCGGGAACACGACGTAGGCAGGCACTCCGCGTTCCCGCGCAATCTCCAAACGCAATGCCTTGAGGGTCGCCAGAAGAGCCGCATCTTTCTCGGACAGGGGACGTTCCATCCGGTCGCGGTGCGGCGCCTGGGCCTTCGGGCCCTTTGCCTGAGCAGGAACCATCACCGTTTCCTCCCGGTACAGGAACACGCCCTTTCCCCGCAGCAGGGCCATGCCCCTTTCAGTGATTCCGAGGCCACCATACCCCCCGACATCGAGGCGCAGGAACCCGGTCGCCACCATCTGCCGGATCAGTGAGCGCCACTCGTTCTTGCCCCGCGACACGCCCACCCCGAATGTCGGGAACCGATGATGGCCGAAGCGTACGACCTTTTCGGTTTCTTTGCCCAGGATGATATCGATCAGGTGCGCCGCGCCAAAACGCTGGCCTGATCGGTAGGCGGCCGACAGGATCTTCTGGGCATCCTCGGTCCCATCGAGACGCTCCGACGGATTGAGGCAGACATCGCAGTTGCCGCAGGCCTCGATCCGTTCCCCGAAGTAATCGAGCAGGGCCACCCGCCTGCACTCAGGTGCCTCGCAGTATCCCAACAGCGCATCCAGGCGTTTGTGCTCGCGCCGCTTGCGTTGCGGTCCCGCATCCTCGTTCTCGACGAATTGGCGGCGCATGCGGATGTCCTCGAGACCGTAGAGCATGTGTGCTTCGGACGGCGCGCCGTCGCGCCCTGCGCGGCCGATCTCCTGGTAGTAGGCCTCGATGCTACCTGGCAGGTCGGCGTGGAAGACGTAGCGGACGTCCGCCTTGTCGATCCCCATGCCGAACGCGATCGTGGCCACAATAACCACTCCGGGCTCTGTCATGAAGATATTCTGGCAGGCGTCCCGCTCGGCCGAATCCATCCCGGCGTGATAGGGCAGCGCACGGATCCCGTCCGCAGACAGGTACGTCGCGGTCTCTTCAGTCTTCCTGCGCGAGAGGCAGTAGACGATGCCGCTCTCTCCCTCGTGCCGGGAAACGAAGCCTCGGAGCTGTCGCTTCCAGTCCCTTTTCATCTCCACGGAGAGACGGATGTTGGGGCGGTCGAAGCCAAGCACGAACTGTTCGACGTCGCCACCGAAGAGCTGCCCGGCGATGTCATTTCGGGTCACGTCGTCCGCCGTTGCCGTCAACGCCACGATAGGTATTCCAGGAAACAGCTCCCTCAGCCGGCGAAGGTCGGCATACTCCGGCCTGAATGCCGGGCCCCATTGCGATATGCAGTGGGCTTCGTCGATGGCGAAGAGCCGTACCGGTAATCGCGCCAATGCCGCCAGCATGCGTTCGGTCATCAGCCGCTCGGGGGCCATGTAGAGGAGCCGCGTCTTGCCCGCAGCCGCACGGCGCCAGGCCAGGACGTTCTCGTCCCGGCTGTTGCCCGAGTTGATACTGTCCGCCGCGACACCAGCGAGCCTGAGCGCTGTCACCTGGTCCTGCATAAGCGCAACCAGCGGCGACACCACCACTGTCAGGCCATCCATTGCCAGCGCCGGGATCTGGAAGCACAGCGATTTGCCCGAGCCCGTCGGCATCACTGCGAGCGCGTCGCGGCCCGCTAGCAGCGCCTCGATTACTGCCCGTTGCCCGGGACGGAACTCCGCGAACCCGAACACCTTCCGCAGCACCGTGCCCGCGGTCCCGGCTTCAATTCCTTCGCTGTAAACGCGATGTCCGGAGCGGCGCATCGGCTCCACGGGCGGATCGTCCGATCCGGCGGCGATCGCTTTTTCCGTGCGCGCCACCGTCCTCCGATTCGAGCGGTCCGTCACGCGTGGACTCGGCTGTCGACCGACGCCACCTGACTCGCGAGCCCCAGGGGCGCCCCCCGGGAACCGCGTCTGTGCCGTTCCCTCGGCGAAACCACAGCCACATGCCGGTCGCCACGACGGCTGCACGGGCTCATTCGATGCTCGGACGGGCGCATGGGCATCCCGTATCACGAATCGGCCTGTCTTCACAGCGCGGCGATGGGGATGACTGTCCGGGTTTTGATGAGCGGATCGCCTTGAATCAACGGACACAGGTTGTTGCCGGGATCGCCGTTTTAACCTTTGCACTGGCCACCGGGGCCTGCAGCCTGCGACGACACCCTCAAGCCGGAATCCGGTGAAATTGCCCTCGTGTTCGCGAAACTTCGGCGGAAACCGCGATGCCTCCTTCTCGCTCAGACCTCGCAAGCAGGTGACTGTGTCCAGATGCCCGAATCCCGGCTCTTTTCCGCGCTTGGACAAGGATCCTCGATGAAAACAAATTTCTCGAATCACTCAATACAGGGGTTTTTCGGGTGCACCCTTTCCGGGCGGTCGGTTATTGTGTTCACGAGCGCGATGGACCATCGGCTTCCTCCACGCATCCTGCGCGGTTCGGGGACGCGGTTCATGCCGTCGAGTACGCGATCTGGTGGGACTGGGACATTCAGATTTCTTGTGAAATGGAGCGTGTCCGGGTCTGTCTGAGCGGAAACGACCAACCAATGCAGGGGGAGAGCTCCACACGAAGCTGCGAAGGTGAAATGCGGCGCAAGAGACAGCGCCTGCCTTTGAAATCCGGTCGTGTCACGCGCTTTTCCGAACCGGGGAAACACGCATTCGCCGCCAGTCCCGAGAGGCGCTGCACCAACGACACCGCGGTTTCCAGGTGTTGTGGCACTGGAGGCGGAGCGAACGGGGCGCGCATCCCCGGACTGCCCGGTGGGATGCTGAACGAACCGGGAATCTACGACCGGCATCACCTGCGCAACCAAATGAAGAGCCAAAACGTCGCTCCTGAATTCAGGCTTGGCAGGAATTTCGATCTGCGCATCATGCCGTTCATGCCCTGGGACGAACTGGAAGCCTCGATTCCAGGCCGCGTCCGGGCGGAGGCGAAGGGTACAAAGGCGATCATACACGACAGCGGTGACAGGTTGATCGACGAAAACGCGCAGGTCTTCCGAGAGGACGAAATCGTACGTCAGGCTGATCCGATCCCCGGCGGAGACAGGCTTGTGGCCGAACCCAGGCGGGGCGGTTTTCTGGCTGCACTCGTTGCGGATTGGCTCGATAAGAGCTTCGAGAATGTTCACAAGGCGTTGGAGTTCTTGGATCTTTTTACGCCTACGCAATATCCGAGACCTTCGGTGCCTTCAAACCTGACTGGCGCGTCTTCGAGCCCGCAACGCCGGCACCCGGAAGGACCGAGGACGACTATCCCGGCTGCATCATGGTCGGCAACAATCTGGAACGCCGCATTGCTGGCGCGAACCGGCACGGCATGCGATCGGTGTGGACCAGCCGGAGCAGCAACTATCCGACCGAACCCGCGAGCGAGGATCAACGTCCGGATTTCGAGAGCAAGCTGTCGCATGAAGGCTTCGATGTACTCGATGAAATCAATGCCAGCGGCTGACCGGAAGAGCAACCTTTCGGAGGAGGACTGACCGTGTCACAGTCGAAAGCCATCCGGATTGGTGTGATCGGCTGTGGCCACATCGCGACGGAGCAAGTCACGAAATGGCAGGGGGGCGGGAAGGTCCGGGTCGTCGCGGGGGTCGAATTGAACGGCGCACAGTTCGCACGGTTTGCATCCGGTTTCGAGCCGGGTCCGAGCCGGGCCGGATCGGTTGAGGAACTGGTATCTGAAAATCCCAAATCGCTGGATGCGGTTTACATCGCGACACCGCATGTGTTTCACGCGGAACAGGCCGTGGCCGCCCTGCATGCAGGTCTGGACGTTCTTCTGGAAAAGCCGATGGCATTCACTGTGGAAGACGCACGAATGATCGAGCGTGCCGTTGCCGATACGGGCAGGACACTGGTTGTGTCGTTCAATGGATCACTGTCACCCGGAGTACGGGCGGCATCGGATGCAGTGGCGAACGGAGACTTTGGAAAACTCCGTTGCATCTCCGGCACGGCGTCGGAAAACTGGGCCACGCTCAATTCGGGTCACTGGAAACAGGATCCGAAATTTTCGGGCGGCGGTTTCCTGCTCGACTGTGGAAGCCACCTGCTGAACGTGGTTCTCGACATCGCCGGTTGCGGTCTCGAGACGGTGTCAGCCCGGTTTGCGGAAATCGGTCCAGGTATCGAGGTTGCCGCAGTGCTTTCGGGGAAAATGCAGAACGGGGCACTTGTGTCTCTGGTTGCCTGCGGAAACACTGCGCCGCCTTGCGTGGGCGAACTCGTGTTCTTTTTTGAAAGGGCTGTCCTTCGGGTGGATCCATGGGGAGTGCGTCCGGCTATGGTACGCCAAGGCCCGGACCTCGTGGAGACGGAAATCAACTGCGGCAAGGAACGGCATTTGATCGATTTCTTTCGTGAAGTTTGTACGGGACGGATCGCCAATCCGTCGCCCGCTTCCCGAAACGTGGAATTCGCACGTCTTTGGGCCGCCACCCGGAAATCCGCCGAGCAGGGTGGTCAACCGGTACTTACCAAAGACATTGAGGGTTGATGAAATGCGAAGGCTCAAAGTCCTGATCTGGAACGAAAATGAACACGAGAGAACCCGCCCCGAAGTTGCTGCAATTTATCCGTTGGGCATTCACGGGACGCTTGCAGGCGGATTGGCTGCCGACGACCTGCACATTTCGGTTGCGACCATGGATATGCCCGAGCAGGGCCTGCCTTCCGGCGCACTGAATGATGTGGACGTACTGGTCTGGTGGGGACACATCCTGCACGACAGGGTCGAACAACGGATTGTCGAGGCGATCGTCACACGGGTAAACGCCGGCATGGGTTTCGTGGCACTGCATTCCGCCCATCACAGCCTGGCGTTTAAGCGGTTGATGGGTACGAGCTGCAACCTGGCCTGGCGCGATTCCGAAAGAGGCGAAAGAGTGCGATTGTGGTGTGTCTTGCCTTCCCATCCGATCGCGCGCGGTGTTGCGATGCATATCGAAATCCCGGCCGACGAAATGTATGGCGAGCCCTTCAATGTACCAAGGCCTGACGATGTGGTCTTCATCAACTGGTACCAAGGCGGAGAAGTCTTCCGCGGCGGTTGCACCTGGACGCGCGGCCGCGGCAGGATTTTTCATTTCAGTCCCGGTCACGAGACCTATCCGGTTTTCCATCAGGCAGAAATTCTCAAGGTGATTGGCAATGGTGTTCGCTGGGCCGCGGAACCCCATGGTGACGGGCATGACATGTCGAACCTCCATCGACCGGTTTCGCCTGAAACCCTTCGCTTATCTCAGGGTCTCGACCGCGCAGAGGCCGCGCAGGTAGCGCGTGCCTCGTCATGCTCGAATATGCCCTCAAGCACGGCTTCCGGAAATACGGCTTCGTCTTGGCATCAGCACTTGGGCAAGGCACGGCGAAACACTGCAGGCTCGATGGGCTGATCGGTGTTTTCAATTGCGCAGACCGCCTAGTCGTGGGCGAACTTTACAGGCCCGGGCGCTCGCTCGGATGGATCGTCGCCGTCATTGACGGCCGCGCACAGGCGGCTGCCGCATTCATCGCGATCAAGGAAACCATTCGTGCCGAATTCAAGCGGAATGTCCGGACCAAGATCGTGACCGCGTTGTTTGCGATGTTCGCCGAAGTCGAGAGTGACCTCATCTCTGAACTGACCCGCAAAGGGCTTGCGAAAAAAAACTAGCGCCTCCGGCAAGACGCTCGAGGCGCGGACTTCCCACCGGGTCTCCATCGCGGCCAACGATCGGGGCACGGGTCCACAGCAGGTGTTCAAGGCACGGGATAACCAAGGTTGCTCCCGAACGATTGGCCCGATTCGTCCTTGCGGACGAAACCCTGAAATTGGAATGGTTTCGGGGCAGTTTTCAGGACGGAGTCGCGCCGTGCTGGGTCGACCGAATACCGGGCGTCTCGCGCGTCATGCTGGCGGGTTTGACACTCGGACAAGGGTTGGAAGGCTTGAAGCTCGATCAAGTGCTATAGGCAACGTGCCGATCAGTTCCCGTGCTCGCACCGGGTTGACAAGGAGTCCCTCGAGTTCGGGTTATTTCGACAGGTTGACGCCTTTGGTTCCACAGCCGAACGCGTG
This sequence comes from Paracoccaceae bacterium, assembly GCA_026707935.1. Taxonomy (GTDB): domain Bacteria; phylum Pseudomonadota; class Alphaproteobacteria; order Rhodobacterales; family Rhodobacteraceae; genus JAPPHA01. Next base: position 24,163 of record JAPOVX010000151.1, on the reverse strand, counting down.
CCTTTGCGGCTCATCTCCGGTAGCGCGCGCAGTATCGAATGGGTGCGGTCGAACGAGACGTCGGGCCGGTGCCCGACCGGGACGCGTTTCCCAATGCTCTTCTCAACCCGCCCTTGCCGAACATGGCACCAAAGACGTGCTTCGTCCGTTCTGCTTCTCGCGATCTCCGCCGCCTCGTCGGCTAGGAAATTGCGCCATCCCACGGCTCGGATCGAGAAGCTCGGATTGTCGTGTCCGACGCCAAAATCTCCACCATCCAGTTCGATTCCTGCGAAAATTGCACACAGGTTCTGCACGTGCACAGGCCCCGGCCTCGTGGGAAGGAGCCGTGGTTTGCCAACGAAACCCCGCTCCGACGCAACGGATGCTACTCCTCGGGAATCCTCCCTTTTCCGATCCGCATGCAATCGGAATTCGCGGCAATTCCGACGAAGTTCTCGAGCAGCCTGAAGCCGTCGTTGCAATTCGACGCGCTGGACTCCAGACCGGACAGTGTCATGCCCGCGGCCTCGAATTGGCCCCTGTTGCCGCTGAACCAAACCCGGAGACCGTCACCGTCGTACTCGAAATGGGGTTGAACACCCCAGACGGGACCCCGTGCCCAACGCCAGATCTGGTTCCCGCATCCCGTGCTCCTGGCGATGACGATGATGTCCGGGTGAGGTGCCGCAACTTCGTCGCCGTGCCAGTGAAAGGCCGGAATGTTGTCAGGTAAACCCCGCGTCAGGGGATCATCCCGGGCCGCCTCCGTCAGGAAAATTTCACCCCATCCTGTTTCCCGGCTGTCACGAATGAAAACCTGTTCGCGTCCGACCAGTGCGGAGGCAAGGATCTGGCTGCCAAAGCAGAGACCAAGCATCGGGATGCTGCGTGTCGCGAGCGATCGGAGGATTTCGTGGAGTCGGTGAACCCATGGCAGGTCGTCATAGGCCCCGTTGAAGCTTGGGCTGACGAAGACACCGCAATAGTCGGAATCGCGGGGGAGTTGCCCCGCATTGGTCCGGACAGTTTCGATTTGTAATCCGGAAGAATTCAGAAAGTCATCGAACCGCGAAACGGCCTGCAGAGCATGCCAGTTGTCGAGATAGAGGAATGGCTTCATGACCGCGAATGCTCCGCACGCCGGCGGCAGGTCGCCCGTTCGTCGATTTCGAGTGAATCCGTCAGCACCACCCCGTAGTCGGCTTCCGCGGCTTCGACCGATACAAGGTCGTCGATCACGTCTTCGCGTACAAGTTCGGCCTCGCGATCGCCGGGCGGGCCGTAACCGCCGCCTCCCGGGAGTTCGAGAACTATTCGGTCGCCGCGGGGAATCAGTTGCCGGCCCTTGCTCCTGAGGGATACGCCCGAAGCCAGGCTCACCTTGCCAGGCAGTCCGTCCTTGCCGCCATGGCGGCCTTCGGGCGCCCTCCATGTCCGGTCGAACATGGCCGCAACCGAAAGTGGTCTCTCCCGGGCGCCCCCGATTTCGAGAACCTGGCCCAGGCCACCCCGGTATCGCCCGGCGCCGCCGGAACCGCCGCGGATCTCCTTGCGCCAGACGATCAGGGGAAAGGACGCCTCGACCGCTTCAACAGGTGGTGTCCTGACGCCGCTCGGGAATGCCGTGGTCGTCAGCCCGTCCATGGTCGGCCGTCCGCCGGTCCCGCCGGTATTGAACAGGATGACATCGAAGTCGGGTCCCAGGTCGGACGAACCTGCGGCTGCTGCCGGATCGATCGCGGTGGGGCCGCCGCGGAACATGGGATTCCACATCGAACCTGCGCCCTCGGCCGGCACCAGTTCCGGTACCGCCTGTGCGAGGCAACCGAACACGACGTCCGGGAGCATCTGCCCGATGACATGGCGGGCCGATACCGGCATCGGCCGGCAGGCGTTCAGAATGCAGCCTTCCGGAGCGGTCACTTCGACAACACCGATCGATCCGGCATTGCACGGAATGTTCGGACCGACAATGCAGTTCACGCCGAATACCGTATATGCCTGGCAGAAGTTCGAAACGACATTGATCCCGTAGGGGCTTGCAGGTGACGAACCCGTGTAGTCGACCAGGAGATCGCTTCCGTTGACGGTGACCAAGGCCTCGATCCGGATTGGCGCTTCGAATCCGTCCAGTTCGGTCGCGTGGTGGTAGTCACCGTCCGGCAGTCGTTCGATGGCCCGGCGGATGCTGTCGCGTGACTGGGCAATGATGTAGTCGCCGATTGACTCGATGTCACCCAGACCGAATTCCCGGAGAATGGAGACAAACCGCCGGGCCCCGTCGTCATTACAGTTCATCATGGCATAGAAGTCGCCCTCCATGTCCGCCGGGTTCCGCACGTTTGTCCGGAGGATCTCCATGAGATCCTCGTTGATGACGCCTTCACGAGCGAGGTGCATCACCGGGATGTTGATGCCTTCCTCGTAGACCTGGCGTGCGTCCGGACCGAACCCCCGGCCGCCCATGTCGACGATATGGCATGTGTTCGCGAGCAGCCCGACCGCCCTGCCCTCGTGGAATGCCGGGGTGACCACGGTTACGTCATGGTAATGCCCCACGGACAGCCATGGATCGTTGGTACAGAACACGTCACCTGGCCGCATGCTGTCGATCGGAAACTTCTCCAGGAAGTGCGTGATGCAGATGGCCATGGAGTTCACGTGGCCGGGGGTGCCGGTAATGGCCTGGGCAACCATCTCGCCGCGGCGATTGAACAATCCGGCCGAGAGGTCGCCACATTCCCTGACCGATTGGCTGAAAGCAGTGCGAATGACGGTCTGGGCCTGCTCTTCGATTGCTGAAATCAACCGGTGCCAGACGAGCTGCTTTCGGATCGTATCAGCTTCGCTCATGTGTCCTCCCCCCTTGTATCGGGCGTCATCCGGCGGAGTTCGACGTCACCGGTCGGGAGAAGGCGGGCCTCGAATCCGGCGGCGACGACGACAGAGGTCTGCCGTTCGACAATGATCGCTGGTCCGTCCAGGAACGCATTCGTATCAAGATGCGCGCGGCCGATTACCTTGACGGACCGGAAATCACCGAGTTGCCCGTCGTAGACCGGCCGCAGGCCGGCATGTCCGTTCCCGCTCGAGGAGGCAGGAGGAACCTCCCTGTCGATGGCTGTGTCGGGATAACGGTGCCCGGAGACCGCCAGGCTCCACGTAACCACCTCACCGGGTGCAATGCCGCCGACATTGCGGCCGAACGCCTTCAGGTAGGCGGCGTCGAAACGAGCCTGCAGAGCAGTACCGGACTCAGGCCCGAGGGGTTCCCAGGGAACCTCGACGGCCAGTTCATGCCCCTGGCCGCGATAGCGCATGTAGGCGTGGCGCCGGACCGACAGCGGTGCATCGGCACCGACACTGGCCCGGACATGCCGGGTCGCCTCGTCATGCATCGCGTCGCAAATTGCGTTTGTCGTCCCGAAGTCGAAATCTCCCAGCGGCTGGTACACCGTGCGCACCAGTTCGAACGAGATCGGTGCCCGCAGGAAGCCGACCGATGAGCCAACCCCGGCGTCCGCCGGAATGATCACGTGATCGACGCCAAGCCGATCCGCCATCTGGCAGGCGAGCATGGGCGCGGCACCGCCGAATGCTATCAAGGTCCGGCCCATGGTGTTCTTGCCGCTCTCAATGGCATGAACCCTGCTGGCGCTCGCCATGGCTTCGCAGACGACTTCGGACATTCCGTAGGCGGCGGCCACGGTGCCGAGTCCCATGGGATGCGCGACCTGGTTTCGAATGGCAGTTTCCGCAGCCTCGGGATCGAGAACCATCTCGCCGCCGGCGAAGTTCGCAGGATCGATCAGGCCGAGCGCGAGACATGCATCAGTGACGGTCGGATGCATGCCGCCCCGCATGTAACATGCGGGGCCGGGTTCCGATCCCGAGCTCTCGGGGCCAACGACAAGCCGTTCAAGTTCGTCGAGACGAGCAATCGAGCCGCCTCCTGCGCCGATCTCGACCATGTCGATAACCGGAATCCTGAGCGGGAGCCCGCTGTCCTTGCGAAACCGGTAGACCCTGGCAACCTCGAAACGTCGGCTGGTCTGGAGTTCGGCCCCGTCGAGCATGCAGATCTTTGCGGTGGTTCCGCCCATGTCGAAGGAAATCGCCTGGTCGATGCCGCAGCACCGGGATACCTCGGCGGCGAAGATCGCGCCGCCGGCCGGTCCCGATTCGATCAACCGGACAGGAAACCGCCGCGCCGTGTCGACCGAGGTGAGTCCGCCGCTGGAGAGCATGAGCAGCAGCGGGCAGGCGAATCCCCTTTCGCGCAATTCGCGTTCGAAATCTTCCAGGTACCCGGATACCAGGGGCTGGACGTAGGCATTGGCGCAGGTTGTCGAGAATCGCTCGAATTCCCGGAACTCGGGCGAAATCTCTGACGACAGCGAAATGGTCCAGGAAGGCCGTCGTCGCGACAGGAAATCCCTGGCACGCTGCTCGTGGTCCGGGTTGACGTAGGCATGGATGAATCCGATGGCCAGTGATTCGGTGCCGCACGCGTCCAGCGCCGGGAGCAACGCCTCCAGGTCCGAATCCATGAGTGGGCGCAGGACATTTCCGTCCCGGTCAAGCCTTTCGCGAACCACGAAACGGCGCCTGCGCGGCACCAGCGGTTCCGGCTTCAGAATGTTGATGTCGTATTGCTCCGGCCGCCCCTCCGTGCCGATCTCGATGACGTCGCGGAAGCCTTCCGTTGTCACGAGTGACGTGATGGCGCCCTTGCGCTCGATGATTGCGTTGGTCGCGAGGGTCGTACCATGGATCAGCACGCTGATGTCCCTGGGCGCGGCATTCGCGATACCCATCACGCGGTTGATGCCATCGAGACAGGCCGTGGCAGGATTGTCGTGTGTCGTCAGTACCTTGTGCGTCAGCCGCCGGCCCTGGATCTCCAGAACGACATCGGTGAATGTTCCGCCGATATCGACTCCGATTCGACCGGATCCCTTGCGGTCATCCAATGTCATGCGCGCCTCCTGCCTGCACGCCTGTCCCGTGGCATGGTTTTCTTCGGCGTCAACGGCGAACTAGCGTTTGTCGAGTGTCGACGGCAACCAGGTTGCGATCTCCGGAAAGACCGTGATCAGGACGATACCCACCAGGAGCAGGAGGAAAAAGGGCAACGTCGCCCCTGCCACGCGGAAAATGTTCTGTCCGGTGAGTCCCTGGATGACGAAAAGGTTGAACCCGAGAGGCGGTGTGATCTGGGCGGTTTCGACCACCATGATGATGAAGATCCCGAACCAAAGCAGGTCGAATCCGGCCTGGCTGACGAGCGGAAGAACCACGGTCGCCGTCAGGACAATCATGGAAATTCCCTCGATGAAGCAGCCGAGAATGACGTAGAGCAGGCAAAGCGCTGCGATCAGGGCGTAGGGGTTCAGTTCGAGCGATGCCACCCAGTTGGCAATTGCGGCCGGAATCCCGGCATAGGCCAGCGATGTCGTCAGGAATGCGGCACCGGAAAGGATCAGGAATATCATGCAGGAAAGGCGGGTTGCAGCCAGCAGGCTTTCCTTGAACATCTCGAGGCTCAGGGAGCGCGAAATTGCTGACAGGATGAGGGCACCGATTACGCCGCCAGCCGCTGCCTCGGTTGCCGTCGCGATGCCGGAGTAAATCGAACCGATCACGCCGCCGATGAGCAGAGCAACGGGGATAAGGCCCTTCGACCGGCGTATGCGTTCAAGGAAAGACATGGTCTCGGCTTCCACCGGTGCAACGCCGTGCCTCAGCAGTGCGGAGATGACGATATATCCCATGAACAGGCACATCATCATGATTCCCGGCAGGATTCCGGCCATGAACAGGCGCACGATGGAGACATCCGCAGACACGCCGTAGACGATGATGATGATCGAAGGCGGAATCAGAAGGCCGAGCGTGCCGGAACCTGCGAGGCTGCCGATGGCAAGATTGCGGTTGTACCCGCGCGCCAGCAATTCCGGCAGGGACATGCGGCCGATGGTCGCCGTGGTTGCGGCCGATGAACCGCAAACGGCGGCGAAGATACCGCATCCGGCGACATTTACGTGGAGAAGCCGGCCGGGGAGCCAGCCGAGCCAGGGAGCCAGGCCCCGGAAAAGGATTTCGGACAATCGCGCCCGGAAAAGGATTTCACCCATCCAGATGAACAGCGGAAGCGCTGCAAGCGTCCAGGAAGCGTTGGTCTGCCAGATCGACGTGGCCATGGCCTTTTCGACCGGAACACTGCTGAAAAACGTCAACCCGATCCATCCGACACCGAGTAGGGAGAGCGCGATCCACAGGCCCGAGCCCAGGAACAGGAACATGAACAGAAGCAGGACGAAAGCGACTTGGGCAAGATCCGGGGACATGTCCTACCAGGCTCCTCGGCCAGCCGTCACCGCATCACCCGCCACCGGAACGATCGGAAATCTCGCGATCATGCTGCTCGCTGGCCGCAACGGCCGCGGTCACGTAGGAAGGAGCCCTGCCCAGCATTGTTGAAATGACATCGTCAATGATGGCGATAACCAGGACAAGGGTGCCCGTGCCGATCGAAATCTGCGGAATCCATAAGGGTATCACGATCAGCCCTTGGGAAAGATCCCCGAACCGAAAGGAATCCCAAGCCATGTCGAATGCCGAGAAACACAGGTAACCGACAAAGAACAGGGCCACGGAGAGCACCAGGAGTTCGAGCACCCTTCGCGGAAACCCGGAAAGCCGCTCGATCAGCAGCGTAACCCGGATCTGGCCATTCATTCTGTAGGTATGGGCAAGGGGAAGGAAGCCGGCGGCCACAACGCTCCATGCAGTTATGTCGTCGGCTCCCTTGACCTGCACGCCGATCTCGCGGCCCAGCACCTGCGAAGTAATCAGCAGGCCGATTCCGATTATGAAGACCGCCCCGGCGTAGGCGGTCCAGCGGTATAGCGCCTCAAGGGCCGTTCGGATGACCGACATGGCCCACTCCGGTCGATACCCCTAGTTCAGCTGGCTGTAGGCTTCCAGGAAGGCTTCGCCTGCCTCGCCTGCCTTTGCCCTCCATTCCTCGACCATGGTGGCTCCGATTGCCTTCAGCTGGGCGAGAAGTTCCGGACTGGGTGCCTCCACCGTCATGCCGTTGGCTGCAAGGTTTCCTGTCGTTTCTGCCTGGGCATGGTTGCTCATGATCCATCCACGCGCCTCCGCCTTGGCTGCTGCCGCGAGAACCGCGTCCTGTACCGCCGGATCCAGCGCGTCGAAGGCTTCCCGATTGGCGATGACCATGTTCTTGTTGTTCATCGCGCTCACGTCATAGTAGTGGCTCGTGAAATCCCACGCCTTTGTATAGTTTCCGGTCGCGGCCGAGGTGATCATGGCGCTCACCACGCCGGTGGCAAAGGCCTGAGGAACTTCTGCCGACTGGACGGTTGTCGGTATTGCGCCCATCAGTTCGGCGAGGCGGGCGGTCAGGGCGTTGTAAGCCCTGAACTTCACGCCGTCATAATCCGAGGTCGACATAATCGGTTTCTGGGCATAGAGCCCCTGTCCCGGCCAGGGAACGGAGAACAGCGGCATGAGTCCCTGGGATTCGAGGCGATCGCTGATGAACGGCAAGGTAAGTTCGTACACCTTCCACGCTGTCAGATAGCCCTGCGAGATAAACGGAATGCCATCGACCTCGAAGAACGGGTCTTCGGCGCCGTAAGCCGAAAGCAGGATTTCGCCTGCCTGGACCTGGCCAGTCTGAATGCCGCGCTTGATTTCCGGCATCTTGAGCAATGATGCGCCCGTGTGAAGGGTGATGACAAGCGCGCCGTCGGTCATTTCTGCCACGTCTTCGGCGAACATGGCAATATTTTGCGTGTGGAAGTTCTCGTCCTGGTAAGCTGTTGCCAGGTTCCACTGGGTCTGAGCCATGGCAGTTTGGCCCGTCAATGCAATTGCTGCGAATGCGGCAGTCGCAGCGCCCGGAGGAAGTATACGCATTTCTTTCACCTTTCTCTGGTTGGGTCTGGGTCACGCGAGGAGCTGCCCAGATCACGTTTGCTTGGCAATTCCGGTCGCCACTGATGCCCTCCGGGTCGTCTGACCGCATTCGCGCGACGGGGGTTCTCCGGCTACCGTGCACGGAGACTCCAAGTGGTGTAACGATATTTCCTTCGGTGTTGGCTTGCCAGCAGATTTTCCAGGAATTTCCAATCGCCAGGCAAAGGTGCGAAAGATGGCGGAAACGGCCGGAAGCGTGACGGAAGATCAGGTTCCCGCGCAGGAGTCCCTGGCCATCCCCGGGGGAAGAGCGTTCGATCCGGAACGGGTGATTGGCGTGACCGAACCGGCACGCCTTTCCGATGTCCAGGCCGGTGGAGAGTTCAGCGGACGAAAGGTATGATGCTCCTGCGAGACACGGACACACGGACGCACCTTGTTGCCGGCATCGCCGTTTTGATCCTTTGCACTGGCCACCGCGGCCTGAAATCTCCCACGATCGGCGTTCCAGGTCGGTACAGGGTAATTCCCGGGACTGAACCGCATCGGTCCAACGCCGCGCCCGACCATGTTCCCCGGGCGTCGCCCGTCCGTCGACCCCGAAAAGAGGCGACCGTCATGCCACCCACATCGCAATCCTCGATGAAAACATTTCTCTCGAATCACTCAATACTGGGATTTTTCGGGTGCGCCCTTTCCTGGCGGTCGGTTATAGTGTTCACGAGCGCGATGGACCATCGACTTCCTCCACGCATCCCGCGCGGCTCGGGGACGCGGTTCATGCTGTCGAGTTCGCGATCTGGTGGGACCGGGATATTCAACAATTTTGTGAAATGGAGCGTGTCTGGGTCTATCTGAGCGGATACGACCATCCAATGCGGGGGGAGAGCTCCACACGAAGCTGCGAAGGCGAAATGTGGCGCGAGACGCAGTACCTGCCTTTGAAATCCGGCCGTGTCACGCACTTTTCCGAACCGGGGAAACACGCATTCGCCGCCAATCCCGAGAGACTTCGCACCAACTACGCTGCAGTTTCCAGGTGTTGTGGCAACGGAGCCGGAGCGAACGGGGCGTGCATCCCCGGACTGCCCGGTGGGATGCCGAACGAACCGGGAATCTACGACCGGCATCACGTGCGCAACCAACTGAAAAGCCAAAACGTCGTGCCGGTATTCAGGTTTGGCAGGAACTTCGATCTACGCATCGTACCGTTCATGCCCTGGGACGAACTCGAAGCCTCGATTCCAGTCCGCGTCCGGGCGGAGGCGAAGGATGAAAAGGCAGTCCTACACGACAGCGGTGACACGTTGATCGGCGAAAGATCCCGGGTCTTCATAGAGGGCGAAATCGTACGACAGGCTGATCCGACCCCCGGCAGAGACAGGCTTGTGGCCGAACTCGGGCGGCGCGGTTACCTGGCTGCATTCGTCGCGGATTGGCTCGATAAGGGATTCGAGAACGTTCACAAGGCGCTGGGGTTCTTGGATCTTTTTACGTCTACGCAATATCCGAAACTTTCAGTGCCTTCAATCCTGACTGGCGCGTCTTCGAGGCCGCAAAGCCGGCACTCGGACTGAGCGAGGATGACTATCCAGGCTGCATCATGGTCGGCAACGATCTGGAAAGCGGCGTTGGTGGCGCGAACCGGTTCGGCATGCGATCGGCGTGGACCAGCCGGAGCAGCAACTATCCGGCCGAACCCGCGAACGGGGATCAACGTCCGGACCTCGAGATCAAGCTGTCGCATGAGGGCTTCGATGCATTCGATGAAATCAATGCCAGCGGCTGATCGGAAGATCACCCTCTCGGAGGAGGACTGACCGTGTCACCGTCAAAAGCTATCCGGATTGGCGTGATCGGCTGTGGCCACATCGCGACGGAGCAAGTCACGAAATGGCAGGGGGCCGGAAAGGTCCGTGTCATCGCGGGGGTCGAATTGGACGGCACACAGTTCGCACGGTTTGCATCCGGTTTCGAGCCGAAACCGACCCGGGCCGGATCGGTTGAGGAACTGGTATCGGAAAACCCCAAATCGCTGGATGCGGTTTACATCGCGACACCGCATGTGTTTCACACGGCACAGGCCGTGGCCGCCCTGGGTGCAGGGCTGGATGTTCTTCTGGAAAAGCCGATGGCGTTCACCGTGGAAGACGCGCGAATGATCGAGCGTGCCGTTGCCGATACGGGCAGGACACTGGTTGTGTCGTTCAATGGATCACTGTCACCCGGAGTACGGGCGGCATCGGATGCAGTGGCGAACGGAGACTTTGGAAAACTCCGTTGCATCTCCGGCACGGCGTCGGAAAACTGGGCCACGCTCAATTCGGGTCACTGGAAACAGGATCCGAAATTTTCGGGCGGCGGTTTCCTGCTCGACTGTGGAAGCCACCTGCTGAACGTGGTTCTCGACATCGCCGGTTGCGGTCTCGAGACGGTGTCAGCCCGGTTTGCGGAAATCGGTCCAGGTATCGAGGTTGCCGCAGTGCTTTCGGGGAAAATGCAGAACGGGGCACTTGTGTCTCTGGTTGCCTGCGGAAACACTGCGCCGCCTTGCGTGGGCGAACTCGTGTTCTTTTTTGAAAGGGCTGTCCTTCGGGTGGATCCATGGGGAGTGCGTCCGGCTATGGTACGCCAAGGCCCGGACCTCGTGGAGACGGAAATCAACTGCGGCAAGGAACGGCATTTGATCGATTTCTTTCGTGAAGTTTGTACGGGACGGATCGCCAATCCGTCGCCCGCTTCCCGAAACGTGGAATTCGCACGTCTTTGGGCCGCCACCCGGAAATCCGCCGAGCAGGGTGGTCAACCGGTACTTACCAAAGACATTGAGGGTTGATGAAATGCGAAGGCTCAAAGTCCTGATCTGGAACGAAAATGAACACGAGAGAACCCGCCCCGAAGTTGCTGCAATTTATCCGTTGGGCATTCACGGGACGCTTGCAGGCGGATTGGCTGCCGACGACCTGGATATTTCGGTTGCGACCATGGATATGCCCCAGCAGGGCCTGCCTTCCGGTGCACTGAATGATGTGGACGTTCTGGTCTGGTGGGGACACATCCTGCATGACAAGGTCGAACAACGGATTGTCGAGGCGATCGTCACACGGGTTAACGCTGGCATGGGTTTCGTGGCACTGCATTCCGCCCATCACAGCCAGGCGTTTCAGCGGTTGATGGGTACGAACTGCAACCTGGCCTGGCGCGATTCCGGAAGTGGCGAAAGAGTGCGATTGTGGTGTGTCTTGCCTTCCCATCCGATCGCGCGCGGTGTTGCGATGCATATCGAAATCCCGGCCGACGAAATGTATGGCGAGCCCTTCAATGTACCAAGGCCTGACGATGTGGTCTTCATCAACTGGTACCAAGGCGGAGAAGTCTTCCGCGGCGGTTGCACCTGGACGCGCGGCCGCGGCAGGATTTTTCATTTCAGTCCCGGTCACGAGACCTATCCGGTTTTCCATCAGGCAGAAATTCTCAAGGTGATTGGCAATGGTGTTCGTTGGGCCGCAGAACCCCATAATGACGGGCATGACATGTCGAACCTCCATCGACCGGTTTCGCCTGAAAGCCATCGCCTGCCCCAAGGTCTCGACCGCGCAGCAGCTGCGCAGGTAGTGAGTGACTCGTCATGCTCGGAAATGTCCACAAGCACGGCTTCCGGAAAAACAGCTTCGTCTTAGCAACAGCACTTGCTCCTGACTGCCGTCGCGATCCTGCTCCTGGCCGCGGCACCATGGTGGGCCGGGCGTGCCGACATGCGCTTGATGAGCGAAATCTTCCTCTATCTGTCCCTGGCGAGCCTCTGGAACCTGATGGCCGGGTACGCCGGTCTCGTTTCGGTTGGCCAACAGGCGTATGTCGGATTCGGCGGTTACATGCTGTTTGCCCTGACGAAATTCGGAGGATTTCACCCTGTCACGGCGATTGTCCTGGCAGGAATGCTGGCGGCGGTTCTCTCGGTCCCGGTTGCGACCCTGATCTTCAGGCTGAAGGGCGCGTATTTTGCCATCGGCACATGGGTCATTGCCGAGGTGTTCCGCCTCGGATTTGCCCAGGTCTCCGCGCTTGGCGGCGGATCCGGATCATCGCTTCCGGTCGGCATTGTCAGGTCGCTTGCCGACACCCGTTCCGGACGGGAGGCATTGAGTTACTGGCTGGCGCTCGGCGCGACGGTCATCGTACTGGCCTCGATATACGTTTTCCTGCGTTCGCGCCGTGGCCTGGCGCTGAAAGCGATCAGGAACAGCGAGACGGCGGCGGCCGGATTTGGCGTTGACATCTGGAGAACCAAGCTTGAGGTCTACGTCGTGACCGCGGCACTGACCTCGATCATTGGCGGGCTGATCTTCCTTCAGAAACTCAGGATTTCACCCGATGCGGCGTTCTCGGTCAATGACTGGACCGCGTTCGTCATCTTCATCGTTGTCATCGGGGGGATTGGAACCATCGAGGGCCCGATCATCGGAACCCTGGTCTTCTTTGTCCTGCGCGAGACCCTTTCCGACTTTGGCACGTTCTACCTGATGATAATGGGTCTCGTGGCGATTGCGGTCATGCTGAAAGCTCCGAAGGGGATCTGGGGACTGGTTCGCGATCGCTTCGACCTGGAGTTGTTTCCTCTCAGCTTTCGGGTGAAATATTCCGTACCCGAAAAGAAAGCATGAACTTGCCGCACTGCCGAAACGCCCGCCCGGCCTGTACCGTGACCCGTCAGTCGGTCATGCACTCCGTACCCGGCTCTGCTCTGGGATGCGGGGGCCGCGGAAAGGGCCGCATGTGAAATCGAGGGTGCCGACCCATGAACGTTCTCTGGATAATGGCTGACCAGTTGCGCTGGGATTACCTGGGTTGCTATGGCGCCAGGCATATCAAGACACCGAACATCGACCGCCTCGCGTCGATGGGGGTTCGTTTCAACCGGGCCTATGTGCAATCGCCAATCTGCGGCCCCAGCCGCATGAGCTACTACACGGGACGATATGTACGCAGCCACGGTTCTACCTGGAACGGATTCCCGCTCCGGGTCGGGGAGCCGACAATTGGCGAGCATTTGCGCGAGACCGGGGTGAGATGTGCCCTGGTTGGCAAGACCCACATGATCCCTGACCGCGAGGGCATGTCACGGCTGGGGATCGATCCCGAAAGCGTGATCGGTGCGCTGGTCGGCGAATGCGGCTTCGAAGTCTTCGTTCGCGATGATGGCACCAACCATTCGGACTATCCGGGCCGGCACGCGGAGGATTACGACACGTACCTGCGCGCGCGCGGAATGGACGGAGACAATCCGTGGGAAGAATGGGCGAATACGGCCGTCGGACCTGACGGGGAATTCCGTTCAGGATGGCTGCTCGAAAACGCCGGATTGCCGGCCAGGGTGCCGAAAGACCACTCGGAAACAGCCTGGCTCACGACTCGGGGGATCGAATTCATCGAACAGCAGGGTGAAACGCCCTGGCTTTGCCATCTCAGCTACATCAAGCCGCATTGGCCGTATCTTGCACCGGCCCCCTATCATTCCATTTACTCGGCCAGCGACGTGCCTCCGCCCAACCGGAGTGATTCCGAGAAACGATCGTGCCATCCGCTCATGCGCGCATGGATGGACATGAGGGTCTCGAAGAGCTTTTCGCGGGACGAAGTCAGGAATGCCGTCGCGCCAACCTACATGGGGCTGATTTCCGAACTCGACGACCAACTCGGCCGGCTGTTCGATTACCTGGAGGTGACCGGCCGGTTCAACGACACGATGGTCGTGTTTTGTTCCGATCACGGCGACAATCTCGGAGATCACTGGATCGGCGAGAAGGACCTTTTCTACGACTGTTCGGCCCGGGTGCCGCTGATCGTATTCGACCCGAGAAAGGAAGCCGACACAAGCCGGGGCAGCGTATCCGAACAGCTCGTGGAAGCGATTGATCTCGCGCCGACGTTTCTCGAGTTCTTCGGCGGCCCGGAAAAGCCGCATATTTTCGAAGGCCGCTCACTGAAGCCGCTGCTGCATGACGTCGATACCGAATGGCGTGGTTTCGTGTTTTCAGAGTACGACTACGCGACACGCGAATCGAGGCGGGAGATCGGCGTCGATCAGCGTGACGCCCGTCTCGTCATGGTTTTCGACGGCCGTTGGAAATACATCCACGTGGAAGGGTTTCGCCCGATGCTGTTCGACCTGGCGAGCGATCCGGGCGAACTGATCGACCTCGGGGAGGATCCTGAACATGCAGGACAGGTCAACAGGCTGAAAGAAATACATTTCTGCTGGGCCCGGGAACACCATGCAAGAATCACCTGCTCGCCTGACATGGTCGAGGCGATGACGGATGACGTGGAGCCGCCCGGCATCATGATCGGTTACTGGAATCAGGATGAACTCGAGAAAGACGGTTACACGGTTCCAGGCCACATCAAGACGCCGTCACGAGGAAATTCGGATCAGTGAAATCGTGAAACCGCGTGCCAGGACCGTGATCTCCAGGGCGCACTGTTGATGTCCTGGCAGCGCCGATGGGCGTTCATCATGGGGCCCGGACGATTTTTGGGGCAATCCGGATTGCAGGTAACCGTGACGCCGTTACGTATTCGAAAAGGACATGTGAGCTTGCACCAGCAGATCGTGGCATTGGCCTCCGAACCGCAAATTGGATTGTATGGACCCAGTGCTGTTGTCGGATTGCTCCCGATTCAGTGGCGTGCACTCCCTTACCATCGGCAGAAAGGGTCAGATGTATTTTTTTCGCCAGCATGTCCGGCGCTGGGTAGATGCCATGAAATCCTCGTCCACCATGCCTGCGTCCACGGCTGCCTGGATCCATGCCAGGGTCTGGTGGCCGATCCGCATCGGGCTGCCCAGCTCTTCTGACAGGGCCACGGCCATGCCGACATCCTTGTGCAGGTTTTGGGTCCGCGAACGGCCGTCCCGGGTTCAAGACAGGATATGATCGGGGAAGCGCCGTTCCGAGATGAAGCTGCGGGCATTGCCGGCGTTGAACAGCCTGATCATGTCGGAGAGGTCGATCCCCGCAGCTTCGGCAAGATGGCCGGCTCCCGAACAGGCCAGGAAGTTCGTGTGCGTGATCAGGTTGTGGACCACTTTCATCGTGTGGCCGGCGCCCGAGGGGCCAAGATGGCTCAGCTTGCCCGCACAGGCTTCGGGGACGGGCCGCGACCGGTCGAGCACGTCAGGGTCACCGCCGATCATCAGGGTCACCGCCGATCATCAGGGTCACCGCCGATCATCAGGGTCATCGTGCTCTCGTCGGCGCCCTTGGCGCCACCGCCGGTCATGCCCGCATCCATGTAGGGAATGCCGGCGTCGGCTGCCCGGGCGGCAAGCCGCATTGTATGGACAGGTTCGGAGGTGGTGAAGTCCCAGATGATCAGGTCCGGTCCGGCTTTCGCCAGCATGGCGCCGAGGACTTCGTCAATCTGCCCGGATTCGGGGACGACGAAGATCACGAGCGGCGAGAAGTCGAAACGGGCGCGGGTGCTTGTTGCACAAACGGCTGCATCCGTCCATGCATCATCGCCGAGTACTGCGCACGATCTGTGGTTATGCCTGGGGACAATTCACGGCTCGAATTCCTGGAGATGTTCCCCAAGCTGCTCCGAGAAATGCAGGAATTCCATGCGATGCTGCTCGTTCTTGCGAACCCAAAGCGCGATATCTCTACGGATCTCGGGAAACTCTGACTGGACAATTCGTGCGCCGCCGAGGTCGCCAAGCAATCCGATGAGTCGTTCCGGCAATGCGACCAAGGCATCAGTCGTTTTCAGCAAATGCAGGGGAATCATCAAGTCGCCGGAAATCGAAATGTTCTGTTTCCTGGGTTCGATCCCCAGGAAACGGAAAAGCTCGGACTCCGTTCCATGGATACCGGCGCGCGCGCCAGCGATCACCCATCGCGCCTTTTCGAGTTTTTCCTTGGTTACGGCCACTCCTTCTTGAGCAAGTTCAGATCGGGCGCCGGCGACTATGACCAGTCTGTCGGGGAAGATCACCTTTTGAGTGAGGCTCCCCTCGTGAAGCCGCAACTGTGATGGCGCGAGAACGACATCCAGACGGTTGTCGATCAGCCGCCTGATCAATGGAGCAGCTGAAGCACTGAAGACGAGAAGAGCGTAAGGCCATGTACCGCGGAGCGACTTCTCAACGAGGCCGGGGACGATCGTGGCTGCCAAAAAGGGACCAACCCCAAGGCGCAATTCCGAGATAATCCCCTCTCGCCATTGCCTGAGGGCGTCATCCGCGGCTTCGGCTTCCGCCAGTATCGCTCGTCCTCGTTCTGCCAGTCGTTCGCCGACATCCGTGGCGATGACACCGTGGCTTTCGCGGACGAGGACGGGAGCTCCGACACGATCTTCGATGATTTTCATACTGCGGCTGAGTGTCGGCTGCGTGACATTGAGCCGCTTTGCGGCCCTGTTGATCGAGCCAAGGTCGATTGCGACAGCAAGTTGGGTCAAAAGGCGTGGATCCATGGGTATACAGAATCCTATAACGGGGTTCGATTTTCTGATTTTACTTTTATCGCCCGGTCCTGCAAGCAGGGCTTACAGACAACTGGGAGGACTCCATGAAAACGCTTCGAATGGCGGCGATTGCCGCCGCATTTGCAACAGCATCGCTGACACTTGCACAGGCCGATACTCTTAAAGCCGAAGGTGGCTCGGCGGCGGGTCTGAGTGCGCTCGTTCCTCAACTTCTCTCGAAATACGCAGCAGCTGACCATGAAATCCGGGTCAACGTTGACCAGACCCTTACACGGGCCGCACTCAAGGTTGCGACGGGCGCAATTGATATGGCCAGCACGCCTGCTGGCGCTTTCTCACGCATGCGGGTCGGCAAGGGTCCCTACAAGGACCTTGGACAAGAAGCGATCGATGCCTCGGAGAACATCCGCTCTCTGTTCTCCTTCCTTGGCGGGCACATCCACGTCATGACCTATGAAGACAGCGGTATCGAAAGTTGGGAAGACATCAAGGGCAAGCGCGTGTTCGTTGGGCCTCCTGCGGGATCAGCTTCGGCCCAAACGATAAAGTTGATTGACTCGATCACCGGGTTCAAGGCCAATGAGGATTATGAAGCGATCAAACTCGCATGGTCTGCGGCAAGCCAGGCGTTCGAGGATGGAAAGTTCGACGTCTTCATGCGCACGGGAACCATGGGCTCGGCGGCGGTTGACCAGTACGGTGCGGCCAAGAAATTCCGCCTCCTCGGCATTCCGGAAGAGGTCATCGGTACCGATGCCTGGAATGATTACCTGAGCACCCCGGGTTACGCCGCCGATACGCTTCCGGCCGGGTCGTATTCCAACCAGGTCAACAACGATGAAGATCTTCTTGCCACGGCCTATGTGATGTTCCTGAGCGTCAACAAGGAAATGGATGACGACATAGCTTACCAGTTAACCAAGGCGATGTTCGAGAACCTCGACGACGCGCATTCGGTCAATCAGGGCCTGATACCGTTGACGTTGGAAAATGCGTTTGTCTCACTTGGTGCGCCCCTGCATCCGGGTGCGATTCGCTACTATGAAGAAATGGGCGTGTCGATCCCCGACAATCTTCGCGGCGGTACGTAAGGCAAGCACGCATCGGGCCGGGCCAAGCTCCCGGCCCCTTTCTCATTTCGCCCGACCCCAAAATCCTGGAGTCTCGTCATGGCCTCGGCGAACAATCCTGCACGTCCGCTCAGGGAACGCATTCTGTTGATTGTCGGCTTTTGCTTCGCGGTCTTGGGTTTTCTCAATGCCGTTCCGGACCTGGGACCATTGCCGTCGATTGGCGTCATTCCCGCATCTGACCTTCATCCAACGGTCTTTGCCTGCGGGTTCGTCATTTCCTTTCTTGCCATCTCGCGATTTTCAGGTGGATCAGGAATGATTCTGACGACCGCCTTCAACGCTATTCTGGTGTGTGTCGGTCTCTATGCACTTTGGTCCTACAATGTCGCCGTCTCGCGGATCGAGGATGTCGGCCTCTTCTTCTTCGAGGATTACCATGCCTGGATGACGGTGATCGGTTGCGTGATCATACTGTATTTCTGCTGGCGGATTTGGGGGCTGCCACTTGCTGTCGTAGGCACTCTGGCCTTCTTCTATTTTTTCTTCGGCGAACACCTTCCCGGAATACTCGGTCATGCGGGTATGGACTTTATCCAGGATACGCCAGCTGAACTCTGGTACAACACAGGCGACGGGGTCATGGGAAATATCCTGGCGATCCTCGTGAACACCGTCTTTCCATTCATCATCATGGGCGCGGTACTTGAGGGAACCGGTGGCGGGTCCTCGATGATCAAATTGAGTTTCCATGCCATGCGGCGATTTCGCGGTGGCCCCGCGCATGCGGCCATCATGGCGTCGTCGCTCTTCGGCACAGTTTCCGGTTCGGCCGTGGCAAACGTGGTCGGAACGGGGGTCATCACGATCCCGATGATCAAAAAACGCGGTTTTCGCCCGGCATTCGCCGGTGGGGTCGAGGCAACGGCGTCGACGGGCGGTCAGATCATGCCACCAATCATGGGTGCCGCTGCCCTCGTAATGGCTGATTTTATTGCGATCGACTATCTCATCATCATTTTTGCGGCGATTGTGCCTGCCGCTGCATATTATGCATCTCTCTTCACGACAGTGGTGTTCGAAGCCCGCTCTCTCGGTGTCGAGCCGACCGCCGATTCCGACATGGACCCAATCACGCTCCAGGACTGGATCAGCCTCATTCTGGTCATCGTTCCGATCTCGATTGTCGTCATAGCGCTCATTCTGGGCTTCTCGGCGGCGGGCTCGGCGATGATCGCGCTGAGTGTGCTTCTCGTCCTGAGTTTTCTGAACCCCGAGATGCGCAGAAAACCGATTTTGGTTGCCGAGAGCTTTGCGAAGGGCGGTGTGACCTTTGGTCGGCTGCTGATGGCCATCGGCACTGTCAGCATCATCATTGCCGTGCTCGGGTCCACGGGATTGCCGCTGGAGTTTGCAAAGGTCATCAGCAGCAACGCTGGCCAAAACTTGCTTCTTGCCCTGATCTTTGCCGCGGTTGCGGCGCTTATATTGGGTATGGGGATGCCCACGCTACCGGCCTACCTTACGATCATCATCATCCTTGGACCGTCGCTCACTAGCCTTGGGTTGACCGACCTGACGGCGCACTTCTTCGTGTTCTATTTCGGGGTCGCTTCGGCGATCACGCCGCCGGTCGCCATGGCCGCCTTTGCCGCGGCCTCGATCTCGGGCGGAGGCGCCATCGGGACAGCGGTTCAGGCGACCCGGATTGGCATCGTCATCTTCGCGATCCCGTTCTTCTTCGCCTTCAACCCCCAAATGCTGATCGTGGCTGCGGCCGGAGGTCTCTTTACTGTTGGCGGGTTTGTGTTCCTTCTGCTTCGCTTGGCGCTGCTCATCTACATGCTTGCGTCCGCCGCCTCGCGATTTGACCGGGGCAAGATGCCCGCCCTGGAGGTCATCGCGCGGGCTGCAGCCGGACTCTTGCTGATCCACCCATCCGCGATGGTCAGCAGCATTGCGGTCTTAGCCTCGCTTGCCTTGATCTCATTGCACTACGGTGTTTTAAACCGGAAAGGAGCCGCAATTTGAGCGGAAGGCCCAACATCCTCTATTTCATGACGGACCAGCACCGGGCGGATTGGCTCGGATGTGCTGGTCATCCCATTGTGAAGACGCCCAATATCGACAGCATCGCGGCGCGGGGAACCCGGTTCACCAACTTCTATGTGACTTCGCCGGTCTGCATGCCAAACCGGGGCGCCATCTTCACCGGCAGGTACCCGTCGGTGAACGGCCTCCGGCACAATGGCCTGCCCCTTCCGGCAGATGCCAATACTTTCGTGGATGTATTGCGTGCCGGGGGGTACCACACCGCCTCGATCGGAAAGAGCCATCTCCAGCCGTTCACGGACCGGCCGGTCAAGCGCGAAGACGAAAGCCATGTCGCAAATCCCGATGTCCCCGAAGCGCACAAGCCGAACGGCATCCGTTACGAACACGAACATCCGAATTCATACGAAGGAACCGAGTATCACGTGTTGCCGGTCCCTTACTACGGGTTTGACCATGTCCGGATGGTAACCAACCATAGCGACGAGTGCGGTGGACATTACCTGCAATGGCTTAGGCGCCAGACCAGTGAATGGGCCTTTCACAGAGATCGCAAGAACCAGTTCTCGCATGACTACACGAATCCGCAGGCTTTCCGCACGCGGATACCCGAGGAACTTTATTCGACGTTCTACATTCGCAATGAGGCACAATCCTTCCTCGAATCGCGCGAGGGAGAAGACGATCCTTTCTTTGCTTTCATCTCGTTTCCGGATCCACACCACCCGTTCACCCCGCCGGGAAAATACTGGGACATGTATGATCCCGACGATTTCCGGATCGATCTGACCTATGGCGCACACAAAAACCCGCCGCCGCAGCTTCGCGAATGGAAGCGGCTCATGGACGAGGGCATCACTCCGTCGAATTTGCAGCAGGCATTCATGGCGTCCGAGCGGCAACTCAGGGAAGCCATGGCACTTACCGCAGGGATGATCACGATGATTGACGATGCGGTTGGAGATATCCTTGGAACGCTTGAGGCCTCCGGTCTTGCCGAGGACACCATCGTGATCTTCAATTCGGATCATGGCGATTACATGGGGGCGTTTTCGCTCTTGCTGAAAGGCCCGTTCTCGCATCATTCGGTCAATCGCGTACCGTTCATCTGGGCTGATCCACGACGGGCCGGTGGAAGGTTGGCCGACGGATTGGCCGCCTCAATCGACATCGGGCCGACATTGCTCGAACGCTGCGGGATGCTTCCCTATTACGGGATACAGGGCAGGTCGTTCCTGAAGCAACTGAACGGTGGCCCGTCCACGCGCAACTCCGTTCTAATCGAGCATGAGGAGAACAAGGTCTACCCGGGCTTCAAGAAACGCCCGAACCTGCGGAACCTTGTCACGCCCTCGCATCGGATGACGGTCTACAAGGGGCTCGATTTCGGAGAACTTTACGACCTTCGTGTCGACCCTGACGAGACTCGGAACCTCTGGGACGCCCCTCAAGCGGCAGCCGACAAGGCCCAGTTGATGATCGCCCTGAACCAGGCCATGCTCGACGCCATCGCGCATGGCCCGTGGCCCAAGAGGATTGCGTGAGCAAGGCCCTGAAGAATTTCGTCGCGGGGCAATGGATCGGCTCGGACAAGACTTTTGACAAAATCAGCCCGTTCGACGGCACTCACGTGGCGGTCGTCCACGAAGCGAGCGCAGCCATGGTTGAAGAGGCGGTCACTCGCGGCCACGATGTCTCCATCGGCTGCGACGCCTCCCGTTGGGGCGGCCTTCCAATGAAGCAGCGGCTGGCCGTAATCCATGACCTCGCTGACAAGTTAATGGCACATGTCGAAGATCTGGTCGAAGCGGAGGTCGCCGACACAGGCCGCAGCTATTGGCAGGCCTCGATCTTCGACGGCGCGCGCGCCGCACGGCTGTTCCGGGCATATGCCGATGCCGCCGCATCGTTGGAAAACCGCAGCATGCAGTTTTCCGGCGAGATGGGTTTCCGTGGCATGTGGTATACGACGCGGCGTCCCAAGGGGGTGATCGCTTGCATCTGCCCTTGGAACGTACCGCTTCTCATGGCGTGTATGAAGGTTGCGCCCGCGTTGGTGATGGGCAATTCGGCCATCTTGAAGCCGTCCGAAGAGACTCCGTCTTCCGCGACAGTCCTGGCCGAAGTGATCGCCGCCTCGGACGTCCCCGAGGGCGCATTCAGCCTTCTGCACGGCTTCGGGGCCGGCTCGGCGGGCGAATTTCTGACATCGCATCCGAAAGTGGACGCCATCACCTTTACAGGTGAAAGCCGCACGGGCTCGGCCATCATGACGGCGGCGGCGAACGGTTTGCGAGAAGTCTCGTTGGAGCTTGGCGGAAAGAACGCGGCCCTTGTCTTCGAGGACGCACACATGGACGCAGTGGCCGAGGGTATGACGAGGTCCGCCTTTTTCAATTGCGGACAGATCTGTTTCTGTACCGAACGCGCCTATGTCCACCGCTCGCGTTTCGACGAATACGTAGAGATGATGGCGGGGATCGCAAACGGGATTGTCATCGGGGAAAAGAACCACAACGGGTTCAATATCGGTCCGCTGATCGGCCACGGGCACCGTGACAAGGTCAAGGCGCTAATGGAAACCGTACCGACTCATGGCGGCGAGTTCGTTGCCGGCGGCGGAATTCCGTCGTTCGGAGATGAACGCGACAACGGGGCCTTTATCCAACCGGCCGTCGCCGTCGGATCGCCCGAGGATTCGCCCTTTGTAAAACAGGAAGCTTTCGGCCCGGTTTTGCATGTCGCACCCTTCGATGACGACGACGAAGCCATCGCCCTTGCCAATGACACCCAATACGGGCTTGCCGCCTGTATCTGGACCGAGAACCTCAGTCGCGCCCATCGCGTCGCCCCAAGGGTTCGCGTCGGTCACGCCTGGATCAACTCTTGGCAAATCCGCGATCTGTTGAGCCCGCTCACCTGCGCAAAGGCTTCCGGCGTCGGCGATCAAGGCGGACGACAGAGCCTCGAGTTTTCATCGCTGCCGCAGACCGTAACCACCCGAATCTTTGAAGAGAATCCCGCATGTCCGTGAAGGCATCGGCCGGAGAAGCTATTCCGCGTTCGCTGAAATCGAATAGGGTGAATACGCTCTTCATCATTCCCGGCTCGGACTTCGCGCCGATTATCGAAACCTATGCCAAGACCGGTGGGGCCGATATACCTGAAGCCATAACCGCGGTGCACGAAAACGTCTTGGTGACGATGGCGCACGGTTACGTCCTTGCGACCGGGAAAATGGCAGCGGCCGCAGTGCATGTGAACGTGGGACTCGCGAACGCGGCGATGGGGCTCTTGAATGCGCACTCCGATGATGTACCGATCTTTATGATCTCTGGTCGCAATCCCTTGACCGAGGGAAGCCGCATGGGCAGCCGCCATACTCCTATCCAATACGGAAAAGAGATGTTCGATCTGACCGGTATCGTTCGCGAAGCGGTGAAATGGGACCATGTACTGCGTTATGCCGAAAACGCCGCCGATCTGGTCTCGCGAGGCTATTCGGTTGCCATGACAGAGCCCAAGGGCGCGGTTTACATGTCGCTGCCGCGCGAACCGCTTTGTAAACAAACAGAGGTGCCGGGTCCCCCTGCCAGGTGGCGCCGGCCGTGGCTCATCCCGACCTGCAGGCCATCGCAGAAGCAGCAGCCAAACTAGCAGCGGCCAAAAAACCGCCCATCATCTTTTCGCGCGGCGATGTAAACGGGGAAGTCAGCGCCGGGCTGATGGCGATGGCCGAAGAGAACTCGATTGCGGTGAGTGAAGATTTCGTCACGCGCAATGTATTGCCAACACATTGGAAAAACGGAGTTGGCGGCAATACCTCGGCGGATCTTCCAGATGCGGACGTCGTGCTGGAGGTCGATGTTTCGGTCGCCTGGATCGAACCAAGGCCAGCCTGGCTTCGGACGCCAAAGTGATCCATAGAAATTGCGCGCAGGGGACTGTCGCGTTCAGGCGACAGGTGAATGCGCGCACCCCATTGCAACGCGTGTCCGGAAAGTGCATGTTCCGGGCAATGGGGCCAGGAACTGGCCTTCTGTCGCGAAGCAGGCAGGTTGCTGAGAGGCTTGGCCGAGAAGCCGTCGCATTTATGCGATGGAGTGTTCACTTGGACCCGATCCTTTGTTTGTCCGCATTCCCGTTCGCGGCTACAAGACGACGCAAGCTGTCCAATGCAATACGGCCCGGGAAACCAAGGCGTTGCCGGCCGCTTTTCCCGGTACGCCCAAGCCGGCGCGGCAAGGGTGCATCGAGGCACGCCATGCGACGTTCCGCGCCCGTATGACGTCGAAGGATGAAGATGGCTCCAGCGGGCTCGCCAACAAGCCATGGATTGCCAAATGCATTTCCGATGTCCCGGGCGACGGAGTGGTGTTTGCCGAGCGGGGCGGACCGCGGCCTTTGTACAACGTCACCGGTCCGAACCAGTGGTTTGGCAACACGTAAGCCGGGGGCTCGGTTGGGGGCTGCCAGCTGCGATCGGCTACCAGCTTGGAAATCATGACAAACTGACAATGTGCGTGATCGACGATGGGTCCTTATACGTTCGCAAACCCGATCGTGTCGGCAGTTTTTTGAAAGCGCGCAATTTTGGCGGTAAACCGCGCTTTTGCGGT
>JAPOVX010000228.1 GCA_026707935.1 Paracoccaceae bacterium | reverse complement strand
ATGAGGACCCGCTTCCGCGTGCACGGTCAGGATGTCAGCGCACGCGCTCGAAAACGCCTCGATGAACGGATCAACCGGCGAAATCATCAGGTGAACGTCGAGCACTGTCCGGACATAGGGACGGATCGCCGCGACGACATTCGGGCCGATCGTCAAATTGGGGACGAAATGTCCGTCCATCGGATCAACGTGAATCCAGTCCGCACCCTGGTCTTCCAGGGCGACAATTTCCTCGCCAAGCCGGGAAAAGTCTGCAGAAAGGATTGATGGCGCCACCCGGACAGGTCGTGACGGATCAAATTCGGGTTTCATGACCTCCCTCGTCGATGGAACGCAACCTGCGGATCAAACTGGACGTGTCCCAACGCCCTCCCCCAGACTTCTGAACATCCTTGTAGAACTGGTCTATCAGAGAAGTTACGGGAAGGCTGGCCCCGTTCTGTTCGGCTTCGCCAAGACAAATCGCGAGGTCCTTGCGCATCCAGTCAACGGCAAATCCGAATTCGAACTGATCATCGAGCATGGTGACGCCGCGATTCTCCATCTGCCACGAACCCGCAGCTCCCTTCGAGATCACGTCGAGCACGGCCCGACCGTCGAGACCGGCCTTGTCGGCGAAATTCAATCCTTCCGAAAGACCCTGCAATAGTCCGGCAATGCAGATCTGGTTGACCATCTTTGTCAGTTGGCCGGAACCGGTTTCTCCCAGAAGCCTGCACGACCTCGCATAGCAACCGATCAGGCCTTCGACTTTCTTGTAGGTTTCCTCATCGCCTCCGCACATGACCGTCAAGACGCCGTTTTCCGCACCAGCCTGCCCGCCCGATACCGGCGCATCGACAAATCCGGATCCTACGGCGGCGGCCGCATGACTCAGTTCTCGCGCAACAATTGCCGATGCCGTCGTATGGTCAACCAGAACCTGTGACGGTCCCATGGTCTTCAATGCGCCGTCCGCACCCAGGGTGACTGACCGGATGTCGTTATCGTTGCCGACGCAGGTAAAGACGACCTCCGCAGCGGACGCTGCCGCGGCAGGCGTCTCCGCCAAGCGTCCCCCGTGCTGCTGGCACCACGCATTGGCCTTCGACCGGGTCCGATTGTATACTGTGACAGAGTGGCCCTTAGCCTGCAGGTGTCCGGCCATCGGATACCCCATGACGCCCAATCCGATAAATGCGACTTCAGCCATGCTTGACCTCATATGCCAAATGTAATTCGTTTGGCTGACTTGAACCCTCTTGCCGATGAGGTCAATACGGGAGCGAGGCTTTGAGAACGCTGTTCCGTTGGCTTTTTCGGGGAACAATTGTTTTTGTCGGCCTCATTTTCCTCACGGCCGCGGCAGCCTATATGCTGGCTGTCCGGTCGATACCAAACTATGATGCGGACTTACGGATTCCGGGACTCGCGACCGACGTGGAAATCGTTCGCGACGCGCACGCGGTACCCCATATTTTCGCGACAAGTGCCACCGACGCTTTTTTTTCGCTGGGATTTGCCCATGCGCAGGATCGTCTCTGGCAAATGGTCCTGATACGCCGCGCGGCGCAAGGACGACTCTCCGAACTGTTCGGCAGCAGGACAATCGAAACCGACGTCCTGATGCGACAACTGGCCATTTATGATCTTTCGGTCCAGTCGCTCAAACATCAGTCGGAAAGAACCAGGTCAGCACTGGAAGCCTATTCAAATGGTGTGAACGCTTGGCTGGATGTGATCAATCGGGAGGCTCTGGGTCGGGGAGCGCCAGAGTTTTTTCTTTTCGGAACTGAAGTCGCCTATTGGACACCGGCTGACAGCCTCGCCCTCGTTCGCCTTATGGCACTTCGTCTCAATACCCAACTCCACTCCGAGATTTCCCGATCTCTGGTTTCCTTTGTGCTGGATGCCGATCGAGTGGTTGACATACTTCCCGATTCACCCGGCAAGGGCGTGACGTCCCTGCCCACCTTTCCGATGATCAGCCCGGCTTCCACGAACGCCAATCCAACACCCCCCGGAGCCGCCGCCAAATCCGGATTCCTTATGCCCTTGCCCCATCCGGGCCTCGCCGGAGCATCGAATGCGTGGGCCGCGCTGCCCAAACGATCAGTGACCGGGGCCGCACTCTTTGCCGCAGACCCGCACCTTGGACTCACCGCTCCCGGGATCTGGATGCTGGCGCGCCTGGAATTCCCCGAGAACAGCGTCATCGGAGGAACGATTCCCGGTATCCCCGCTATACTCGTTGGCCGAAATCGGCACATCGCGTGGGGAATTACCAGTGCCTATGTCGACGATCTTGACATCTATATCGAGAAACTCAATCCGGACAATCCTGACGAATACCTGACGGAAGGCGGCTTCATTCCCTTTCGAAAGGCAAGCACTGAAATCGGAGTTGGCGGCGACGAGGCCCTGCCGCTCGATCTTTACTGGTCGAAACGTGGACCGGTTGTTCACGGGGGATTGTTCGGACTGAACGGAATAGTCCCGGAGAACCACGCCGCGACCGTCCGGTGGACGGCCCTGGACATCGACGACAGATCGATGAACGCCGCGATCGACCTGATGTACGCGCGATCAATCGGCGAAGCCCGCGAGGCTGGAAAAATCTTCAAGGCGCCCGCATTGAATTTGATTGCCGCGGAAAAGGACTCGATCGCGCTGCAAACAATCGGCGCCTTGCCATGGCGCCGACGGGATCACACCAGCCAGGGTCGTTTACCGTCACCCGGCTGGCTCCCCCAAAACCAATGGCAGGGGTATCTGCCTTACTCGAGTCACCCGTATGTCCTCAATCCCGAAAGCGGCATCGTGGCCAATACCAACAACGGAACGACCAACGCGCGTTTTCCGTTTCATCTCAGTTTCGACTGGGGAGATACCCAACGTATCGAACGCCTGGAACGCCTCCTTAACGAAAGACGCGTTCACACCCGCAAGAGCTTCGTCGACGCGCAGCTCGACGTTGTGTCATACACCGCCAGATCACTCCTGCCCCTTGTTGGCCGAAACCTCTGGTACTCGGACCCGCCAGGTCCGTCGAGGTCCCGCCTGACGCTTCGCCGCGATGCCCTGGACCGGCTGGCCCGGTGGAACGGCGAGATGAGCAGGCATCAACCAACTCCCCTGATTTATGTTGCCTGGATGAGGCATCTTCAGAAGTTGTTGATCACCGATGAACTTGGCGAACTGGCCGACCGTTTTTCACGACCATCGCCGGTCTTCATAGAACGTGTGTTCCGCGACGTCGACGGCGCGGCATCGTGGTGCGACATTCGCCAGTCGACCCGGGTCGAGACCTGTGACGAAATCGCCGGCCGGGCTCTGGTTGAGGCTATTGTCGAGCTATCCGGAAAATACGGACAGAACGTGGAAGCGTGGAGGTGGGGGACTGCCCACGTCGCCAGGCACGACCACGAAGTCCTTGGCGAGATACCGGTGCTTTCATGGTTGTCCAATATTCGCATCGACTCGTCGGGAGGCGAGAACACCCTCCAAAGAGGTGGGATGCCATGGAGCGGTGACGAACCGTATGCCAGCGTACTGGCAGCAGGACTGAGAGTCGTCGTGGACTTTTCGGATCCCGACAACTCGCTCTACATCATCTCTACGGGACAGTCCGGTCACCCGCTGTCGCGCTACTACGATGACCTTGCCCAGCTTTGGCGCCGCGGCGAATACATCACCATGTCCCTCGACGATTCCTACGTCCGCTCGGGCGCCGTCGGAGTCACCTGGTTGCGTCCGATCGAGTAGACGGTTTCTTGATCAATTCGGAAATCGGTCCATCGCGAACAATCGTGAAGTGTTCGGGATTCATGGAGAACTCCAGGATCGTCACCGGGCTGAACCAGGACCAGACCCGTAACGCCCGCTCAAAACCGGTATGTCATTTCCGGGGTTGGATTGTCAGGAAAACGTGTCCGGAAACGACGGGCCAGATCCTTCGACCACCAGACATCGATCTCGAACCCGAATTCGCTCAGTCGCTCGTCTCGTACGGCATCATGCTCGTATAGCCATGCACGTTGCTGCCCTGCAGCGAAACCGAACCGAAGTGTTTCCAGATCACGGCGCCCCTGCAGCCAATCCTCGAACCACGCCAGGAGCGAATCGACTCCATCGCCTTCAATTGCGGAAACCGGAAAGACACGATCATCCCGCCGCGCTGCATTCAGGGTTGATGCGCGTTCTTCGGGAGGCAACCGATCCAGCTTGTTCCAGACCTCGATCGTCGGGCGACAATCGCTCTCGCGTATCCCAATCGCGTTCAAGGTCGCGGCAACCGTTTCTGCCCGGTTGATCCATTCAGGATCGGTCAGGTCGCGAACGTGCAGAATGACATCGGCGTCTTCAACTTCTTCAAGCGTCGCGCGAAATGCCGCAACGATCTGGGTGGGCAGGTCGGAAATGAACCCGACCGTATCGGCGATGAGAACCGTTTGGCCGGACTCGAGATCGAGTTTCCGCACCGTGGGATCCAGCGTGGAAAACAGAGCCCCGGATTCGACAATGTCGGACCGGGTCAGCCGGTTGAAGAGCGTTGATTTTCCGGCGTTGGTGTAACCGACGATTGCGACAGTTCGATGATCGAGTCGTCGTCGAGCGGATCGGTGCAGTCCGCGCGTCTTTCGGACGTCATCGAGACGCCGTCGAACTCGGACAATCGCGTTGTCGATATCCCTGCGGTCGGCCTCAAGCTGCGATTCGCCAGCCCCTCCAACGAAACCCAACGCGCCTCGCTGGCGTTCCAGATGCGTCCAGCGACGCACCAGACGCGACCTCTGGTATGTCAGACTGGCCAGCTTGACCTGCAAGACACCCTCTCGTGTGCGTGCCCGAGCCGCAAAGACCTCCAGGATCATGCCCGTTCGATCGACAACGCGAACATCCCACTGGCGTTCGAGTGTCCGTTGCTGGATCGCCGACACCTCTGCCCCGACAAGGGCGATTTCGGCCCCCGCCACCTTCAGGGTTGTTCCCAGGCGCTCACATTGCCCGCGTCCAAACACCCGCGCGGGATGAATTGAATCCAGCCTTATGATCTCGGCATGAACAACGTCGTGATCCAGCGCATCTGCCAGTGAAACGACTTCTCCGAGGGCCAACTCCGGCGATCGTCCGGCAGCGGGCCGCTTGCGATACGGCAATAGGACCGCTGCTTTCATGCTTCAGGTTCGTCGCTACCGCCGCAGTCTGCGTCACCGCCGAAGTTCGGATCATCATCACTCTTCCTGTAGAGGATGACATTCTGCGAGGGCATGATTGTCGAAATCGCATGCTTGTACACCAGTTGCGCCACGCCGTCGCGACTCAACAGTATGCAGAAATTGTCGAATGATGTAATCGTTCCCTGCAACTTGATACCGCTGACCAGGAATATCGTTACCTGACATTTGGACCTGCGGACCGAGTTCAGAAACACATCTTGAAGCGCGTGCCTGTCGCCCATTCCCGGGCTCCTTTTACTGGTCGACCACCTCTTCCCTTATCTTGCCACGGATCGGTTCGACAAGCTACCGGCGATTACC
>JAPOVX010000128.1 GCA_026707935.1 Paracoccaceae bacterium | reverse complement strand
GAACATGTGGGCCAATCGCGGGTCTTTCGGCAGTTGCACGTTGTAAACCGGGATCAGGCGATTCACGCTCAAGCGCGGCAACATGAAGAAAACAGCATCATGTCAACGGGTTGCGGGGCGCTTCCGGAATCCGTCCAGAATTGCAACATGGAGGTGATCAGTCAGATGGCAGCTCGTACGATGTTTCGTCCAGTTTCCCGGAGGAACGGTGCTGCCCCCTGGCGGCCTTCGGCCACAACCGTGACGGCAAGAAGGGCAAGCAGCAGATCACCTACGGACTGCTCTGGGCCGCAAACGGCTGTCCGGTGGCGGTGGAGGTCTTTGCCGGCAACACCGGGGACCCCTCCAACGGTGGCGTCCCAGGTGGATCGCGTGCGTTCCCGCTTCGACATCGACCATGTGGCGCTGGTGGGCGACCACTGTTATTCCGGCCGCCGGTTTGTCCAATTCACTTTCCGGCGCCAACGAGCATCCGTTGGATCCATTCTTCGGCGTCAGGGTCTTGCAATCACACTTCGGCGCGAACAGGATTGTTTTGTTGATCACGCGATGAAATCCAGCGTTGTCTTGTTTTCACCTACGTCCAAGAGCAGGCTGGTATCGAGGATCGCCTTTACTTTCGTCTTACAACCGCATGCGTCAGCGTGACGGAATGCGATCAAGTTACTAGTGACGGTTTGAGGGCTCTGGCAGTCTCGCACACGACTCGGTTACAGCTCAACTGGAGGCCAAACCTTTCCGGGCGCGACGGCGGGAATTACGCACTCCGAACGATCACGATCAAACCAACGTCGAATGCCGATTTCATCGTCCGCACAAGAAAGACAATCAACAACGAAAGCGAGGAGTTGGACACCGTAGGCGACCGTGTCCGGCGTGGTGGGATACCGGATGCTCATAACCCCTGCAAGAACAACCGGGTGCCTTACCCAATTGGCAAAACCCGAGACCCATCCTCCATGCTCAAGGTCGCGCTCGAACCCGGTTCTTCAGGTTTCGTGAAATATACGGGCAATTCTGTCCGTTGGGCGGCTGCCCGGACCAAACGATCATGGCAGGCGTTGCACTTCCACCCCGACCGGCATGAAATTCTGATGACGCGGCCCGTGTTGTCGCTGCATGATGCGGCGTGGAGGCGACACAATGGCCGTATTCTTAATGGTGAGCCCTGGGCTTCGCGGATCCAAACTGGTCCGAGACCGGACGGTACCGAGCCCCGAAATGTTTCCTGCCCTTCGGGGTTGTGAACGCGCATCAAAATGCATCCCTGCCCCTCGTGGCATGTGGCTACAGAACCCGTCCGGTCCCGTTGTCTCCGCATCACAGGCAATTTTGAGATCGGAGGATCATGAGCATGGACGACACGATGCACGTTGTCCATCCCCGCGCGGCGGGGCTGGATATTCACAAGATGAAATGTTGGACCCAACATTTCATTTTAAATGCCGATATCGGCATTTGGCGGAAATCGAGATCAATGTCTTGTCCCTCCAGTGCCTTGACCGCCGGATCCCGGATCGGGAAACCATGGTCAGCGGAGTCGCCGCATGGCAGGAGCACCGCAACGCTTCCGCGAAACCCGTCAACTGGCGGTTCCGAACCGAGGACGCCCGCATCAAGCTGAAGTCACTGTATCCATCAATTCAATGATGTCAGGATACTAGGACGTTGGCAATTTCGACGGTGGCCGGATGATGACCTGCGATGGTAAAGCCCTACTGCTGCGGGAGGTGGATCGGCTGTTCAACGTCGCCCGACAGAAAACACTCCGTCCCTTCCTCAAAAAGGGCTTTGCGAGCAGCGGTCATCTAGAGCCATGTGTTGGGCCGAGCAAGATCGACCGGCAACGGATCGGCGCTCATCTCGCGGATCTGGCAGTAAACCTTCTGCCGCTCGTCGGACGGACAGGCTTGTCCGGGTGGCCTCTTCGATCTGATCGACAATACCGTCTTCAATGAAGGCATTCACAATCGAAACGTTCTTGGGACGCTCTGGAAGATCTCCTCATTGCGAAATCCATCTCTCCGGGTCGGCGTCAATGATCGTAACGCTGGCGCCGTTCTCGGAAAGCTGCGTCGCGAGAACGAGCGCAAACGTGGTCTTCCCTGCCCCACCGTTGGGGTTTGCGAATGAAATCACAGGCATTTCTGCTCCGCCTCTTTGTTTCGCTGGCATCAGATCGCTATCGGATACTAACAAATATCAGATGTAGAGGAGGGCCATCAGAGCCTGGTTTGATCTTTCGATTGTTCGGGAAGTGCGAGATTGGGCTGAGTTTCTCAGGGGACCGACGAACATCCACATTCATCGGTTTCGCACAGTCGAGGAAGCGCCGCCAACGCTGGATGAGAACGACCGGGACCCGATAAGGGTTGCCCCCGGATTCGCCGTTCGCATGGCGGAGATTCGGCCTGTCCCGTCACCTGACAAATCTCGTGCCGAAGGATCGACGGCGTGAGCGAGACGACTATGGAACCCCGTTCGAAACGGAGGATTACCCGTCTGCCAGCAACCCTGCCGAGGACAGTTCCTCCCAGACCCCGGGAGGAATTTCTGCCTGGCTCGCCCGAAGGTTGTCCTTCATTTCGTTGACGTTCTGGCCGCCTGGCATGACCGATAGCACGGCCGGTTCCCTGAGCGGAAACTGGAACGCCGCGTCGATCATTCGAACACCGTTTCCGGTGCAGATGGCGTCTATCCGGGCGACGCGATCGAGCGTCTCCGCGGTAGCCGGACTATAATCGTAGAACGCGCCTGGGCGAGGGCCCGAGGCAAGAATGCCCGAATTGTACGGGCCACCGATGGTTACGCCGATCCCCCGTTCCCGGCAGAGGGGAATAAAGGTCTTTCCCGCTTCCTGTTCGAGCAACGTGTATCGTCCGGCCAGGAGGAAGATGTCGAAATCGCATCGCTCGGCCAGCCACTGGGCCGGCTCCCATTCGTTGATGCCAGCGCCGAAAGCGCTGATCACGCCTTCATCGCGCAAACGAAGCAACGCGTTGTATCCCCCGTCGACGAATTCCTGCAGCCTTGCTTCGACAGCCTGCTTGCTCCCGTGGTTGAACAGGTCGAGATCATGGGCATAGAGAATATCAACCCGGTCCAGTCCCAGCCGTTCAAGCGAGAACTCCAGGGATCGCATGACGCCGTCATAGCCGTAGTCGTATACCCCTTTCCGACTCGGCACATCGAACCATTTCCCGATTCCCTCGCGCTTGTCGGGAGTCGTGGCCCTGAGGAGCCGGCCTACCTTTGTGGACAGGACAAAGCTGTCACGCGGCCTGTTTCGCAGGAACCGGCCGAGGCGAGTTTCCGACAGGCCAAGTCCGTACAATGGAGCCGTATCGAAGTAACGCACGCCCGCTTCCCAGGCGCACTCGAGAATCGAGTCCGCCGTCCGATCATCTATCGCCTTGTAGAGATTGCCGAACGGCGCGGTCCCGAACCCGAGTTCGGTTAAGGTCAAGCCGCCGTTATTGTGCCGGTCCCAATGCCGTGTGGCCAGTTCCATGCTGTTCTCCTTCTGCAAAAGCATGCCAGGGCATCATGACTTTAACAAAGAAATTACCGTGGTTTTCCGCGGTACCCGCGTCCCGGGCAGTAGATCAAATGTCAAGATGCGGCGATCTTTCATTTCGTTCACCAACTTCTTCAATTGTGGAAGCCGAATTGGGATTATCTCAAGAACATGGGTGGCGATTGCCGAAAAAGCCTGCGAGCCAACTTTGGAAAGTCTTGTCACAATCCGGGTTTCCGCTTCCCGCAGATATTCCGGACAACCTATTCCCGCAGCTTGCTGTTGCAAGGCAGCGATCTCGTCGTCCGTAAACAAGCTGACTTGCCGCTGACCTTCGCTTCGCAATTGGTTACGGGTCATGATTTCCCGTTTCTCAATTTTCTCCTGGACGTCACGGAATACTTCAAGGCCTTTGGCCGAGTGAGTTCCAAGCAGGAGGCGCATTTTCACTCGCTGCTCACGGGGCTTGAGGATTGGAAAATCAGGCACGTAAGCAGCTGCGCCTGTTGTCTTGATTTTTCGCCTCAGCAAATTGAGCACGCGTTGCTCATTACTCCAATCTGGCGGCAACGCGTTGAACTCGTCGGTCCAATCGGGATCGGCTAAAAAGCGACCGAACGATTCCTCAACCTGCGAATATTCAGCATGTCGGTTCACGTGCTCCGCCATGAAATTGAGCAGGAATTCTCCTCTTCGATTCTTGAGGAAATTGAGAATAGGTTCTGACCTAATGTTCCAACCTGTCGGGTCAATGAAGCTGAACGTGAAGCCATCGCGGCAAACAGCAGCAATGTCGTCTAGGTGATCCTCAAAGGCCCCGTGAAAGACATGGATCTCAAGACTCCCATGGGCTTCCGCGTACTTGCGAAGGTGAGCGATTGCTGTCGCCCGGCGTTCACAGAAACAAAATCGGATCTTGAGGCCGCTGATACCATTCTCGCCCAGGTCGGTTCTTACAGCTTCCAATGTTCGTAGCGCCTCGTGGAATGACGCGTCGGAAAAGTCTTCGTCCGAAACACGCCATGGACCCGCAAACGCGTCAACGAAATTAAAGATCAGTGATCGACCTTGCAGTATCTTGTAGACTGCTGTCTGAAGATACTGAGTCAGAAATTGATGCTTTATGTAGGACTGTTCGCGCCCACGGTAAGAGTTCGGTATCATTCGCCAAATTATCCGCCTATGCCCTTAACGACTGAAGAATTTCACTCGGCACAATCTGCCACGGGAATCCGTTCCACTCTCGGTCTTCGAGAAGGCGCCCACCAGATTTTGGCCGCGGACCGCCCCACTGCTTGAAAAAGAACGCCACACCCTCTTCCCTGCACCGGTCCCGCAGTTCAGTAGCCCATTCGGGAGCCATTCTCCTCGCGCGCGGACCACTCTCACCGCCTACGATAGCCCAAGCGATATCCGACAGATCAACCTCACCGATTCGTCCTAGCAGCGGTTCGAAGGATATGAAGCGGGCTTCGGAGTTGATTTGCCGTAAGTGTCGGATGCGTCCCTTGTGCGCAGCATCTTCCACCGAGGTTCCGAGCCAAATATGTGAGGGTACGGGAGCGCCGCCATATCGCCTCCGTACGTAGTTGCGCATCAACGAACTCCGCTTTGTGAGGACTTGGTAGACGTGCCAGTCAGCCTTCTCCATCGCGTCGAAAACAAGATCAATATGATCACGGTCGATTTTCTTGTGAAACAGATCGCTCATGGAGTTCACAAAAATCATACGCGGCTTTTTCCAGGAAGCCGGTTGGCTCAACCGCGACGGCCAGAGACGGAGGTCGAACCCCTGCTCGTAGGGGATGACCTTCAATGCCACGCCATCGCTCCGCAAACCGTTCTGCGTAGCAATTGGCGCAGCCGGGACCAATCTTCGTGCAACCTGTAACCGGATTCCACGTCGCGTCTGTCCATTCAATCCTGGATGCCTGACCCATGCTCGATCCTTTTGTGAGGGGGCTTATATCGATGGGTTGACGGCGCGTCACGCCGCCAGCTTTCGATCAGTTTCACG
>JAPOVX010000303.1 GCA_026707935.1 Paracoccaceae bacterium | reverse complement strand
AGCGCCGGGTGGTGGCCAAGGCGGAATGGCTTCCGGGACAGCGTGGCGACAACCCGCGGTTCGTGGTCACCAGCCTTCCGAAGGACCGGGTCGATGCCCGTGCCCTCTACGAGGACCTGTATTGCGGACGCGGCGATATGGAGAACTGCCAGACATACTACCCCCAAAGTTGGTCATTGTGGATCCGGACCGGGTCGAAAGACGGGTGTGCCCCGTCTTGACTTGAACCGTGCCGGCTTGTCACACCACGTGCGAATGGCATTGCGTGTGTCCTGGTCTGCATGGATGAGCCAGCGCCTTTTCTTGCCGCCTTCCCTGTGTTTCTCTTTGCGCGCCTCGAGTTTTCCCTTGCGTATCCAGCCATAGAGTGTCGATTTCGCCACGCCGGTCTTCCCGACCAGGTCATCAATCAGCCATTCGCCATGCTGCCGATCTGCCGGTGACGACCGCTTGCGCTTGTGCCATCCTGCAGTTCCGATCCCCGCTTTTCGGGACATGGTCGAGACGGACGCTTCGGTGAAGACATCCTTGCGCGCGGGTTCCCAGCCTTCTGCATTCAGGGTCGCCGCGATGTCGCTCTGGTTCATTCCCGCGGACTTCAGAGCGACGATCCGGGCGCAGAGGTCGTCATAGTAGCTCAATTGTTCCACGCAACGGACAGGACGACGGATTTCGGCCCGGGTGCGCGCGCCGCCGTGCCACAGCACGTCAACCTTGACCCGCTCGCTGTCGCCGATCACGGTTGCCGTCACGCGTTCGATCATCAGGCGCATGATCTCCGCCTTCTCGGATTTCGTCAGCACGCTGTCATTCCACAGGACAGCAATCCCCGACGTCGCGTCCTTGATGGCTCTGCGTTCCTGTTCCGACAAGGCAACCGGAGCACGTCGGCAATACCGCTGATAGGCGTCGTTCAACCGCTTGCATTCGGAAAGCGCCGCTTCCCAGTTGTCCTCGAGCGTCTGTGCGACCAGGCGGTTGGTGGGATCCACCGCACGGTAGGCCCGGTGTGCGTCAGCAGCATCCCGTTCGGCCCGCGCGATTCGCAGGCGCCACGCATCATGCTCCCCCGTCCGGTCCGCTTCCGCCTGTTGCAAAGCATCCACCGAGAGCGCGACCGATGCCGGCGACAACGCGTTAACCACGGCATCCGAGGCGAAGCGTTCCAGGCCGGGACTGGAAAGCGACTGACAGACCGAACCGCCGTAATCCCGATTTCCGCGGCAACTGTAGCGCAACCCTTCGCCGCCACCGTCGCGGTAACTCACCGTCATGCCCTGGCCGCAGCGCCCGCAGAACAACAGCCCCGACAACAGGCCGCCTCCCAGCCCCCGGACCGGCCAGCGGTTGTTCGCAAGCTGACGCTGGTTGAGTTCGAACTCATCCCAGGTGATGTACGCCGGATGCCGGTCCTTCAACAGGTGGCGCCAACGTGACTCGATCGGCAATCCCGCGGCGGCACCGCTCACGCGACCCCAGGCAAATGCGCCCGCGTAAACCGGGCTGGTCAGCATCTCATAGAGCGTCGCAGTGTGCGGCGCCGACCACTCCAGTTCGCCCCGCTGCGGCCCCTGTGATCGCCGGACAGGAAACCCCTGACCATCAGCGGCGAGCGCACGCAGGGTCGCGCTCAGGCTGCCATGGCGGGCGAACATGCGGAAAATGCCGCGGATCCGCGCCTGCACACTGATATCGGGATCGAACACCGCCCGGCCGGACGCATCGCGCACGTAGCCGCGCGGAAGCGCACCTCCCAGTTCGCCCCGCGCCGCCTTCGCCTCGCGGCCAGCATGCATCCGCAGGCGCAGTGTATGGATCTCGGCCTCGCTCACGGTTCCCCTGATCCCCAGCAAGAAACGGTCATTCGGACGCCGCAGGTCATACAGGGACTCGGCATCGGCGATCAGCGTATCAGTGAGATCGCAAAGTTCCAACAAGCGTCCCCACTCGGACAAATTCCGCGCCAGGCGACTGACCTCGCTGCTGACGATAATCCCGACAAGGCCCAGGCCAACCTCGCCAACCAGGGTCATGAACCCCTTCCGGGTCCCCGAGTAGCGGGCAGAATTGCCAAGATCGTCGTCAATGATTTCGGTGCTCGCCTCCGCCCAGCCGAGCTGGCGTACGCGGTCCGTCAGACCGTATTGCAGCAAGGTTGACTCGCGATTGCGTTCAACCTGTCCTGGGGTCGACTGTCGGACGTAGACAATCGCCTTGCGACGGACGTGGCTGCTCTGAACCCGGCCTTCGTAAGGGCCGGTCTCTGTCAGACCGGGTGTCATCGCCGCGATCCTGTATCTGTAGATGCCTCAGAATGATCTGCGTCAGCCGCCGCACCACCCGGTTGCGGTGCAGGGCTGGTTGGCTGAGGAAGGGGTTCTGCTCGTTCATGGTTCCGAAACCACCGATTGAGTGCAACCAGTGTATCGTAGCCCAATATATGGGGCTGCAAGCTCCCTGTAAATGCTTTGTAGGCATTTAATCTGTTATATGGAGAACAGGATCAAGGACCAGCAACTCTGGCTCTTCGCCGATCGCACCTCCTCGGCCACCATGCGGGCCAACCAGCTGCGGCTGTACTTCTCGGCCTTTGCCGGCATTCTCGTGACCATCCTGCGCCGTGTGGGGTTGCAGGGCACCGATCTCGCCACGGCGCGCGTCGACACCATCCGCTCTCGATTGCTCAAGCTTGCCGGGCGCATCCGGGTGACGGTGCGCAGGGTCTGGCTGTCCTTCGCATCGGTGTTTCCGTTGCAGGATGTGTTCGCGCAGGCGCTTGCCAACCTGCGCGCAGCACCGGCACGTGCTCCGCCCGGGTAACCGCGCTCCGGCCCCGAATTGCCGAATTCCCTCTTTCGCACGGCGCCACTCGGAACGCTGCCGGGGAGGTGTGTCCGCGGCACACGGAATGGTGCGCACGGCATCCGCGAAAATGACTTCGCGCCTGGATTGCCGCACGAAAACCGGGCTCGATCCGGCCGGAACCCCGACGAAAGCCGCCTTCAGCACGTCATCGTGGCCGCCAGCCACGAAAATACCGCAAAACGGATCTCACCGAGGGGTTGGTGAGCTATGCGGGTCAAGTGCGGGCGCCACGCGAGACCGAGCCTCCGTTTGCGAATGTGGGCCACAGGGTACGGATTATCAATGCGCCCCTTGGACGGATGTTTGGCTCCGGCCCCACCGACGCGATTTGCCGATGTCGTAGCATTTGCGCGCAAATGGATCCTTGCCGAGGAAAGTAATGCGTCAGCCTGGCGAATTGCGCCTGCAACAGGCTTTGCCCCCTCCGGAAGCACCGCCGCGTTCCTGGCATGCAGCTTGCGGACGGCTGAGAGCGCTGACCGGGTCGATTCTCGGCGTCGTCCGTGGACCCGCACGCCGCATCGTTACTGACGATCTCCAGTACATTCGGCCGCCAAACACGAAGCAGAACCCTCACTTTGCCGCACCCGTCAATCGGCAGTAGTCTCGACTCTCTCCTTCCAGATCTCGACTGCTCGATTGACGCGGTTGGAGATGGGTTCAAGGTCTTCAAGGTGCGCGTTCAGACGGCCACACAGAGACGCGACGATTTCGCGAGCCGCCCCCGCACTCATGCCCATCGTCACGCCCGCCCGGACAAAGTCGTGGGATGACAAACGATTCCGCTTGCCCGCCAGCGAGAGCGCGAGGTGGTCGTTCTCGAGCCCCGGAAAGACCCGAGTCGTCACGACATCGTAGACCGGAGCGAACCGGACAGATGTGAAATTCTCTGCTCCGTCGGAGGCAACACGCAAAACGGCCAGATTCTTCAAGTGGCAATCGCCATCCGCTAAGAGCCAAGCGAGTACGGCGCGGCCAAACAGCACCGCGACATCCGCTTCGGCGTCGCTGGAGACGCTCCGCAGCGCCCGGGCAGCCCGCTCGATGGAACCCTCGTATTTTGCGGAAGGTGCGACACCGCGAACGGATGCCATGTCTTCCATTGCGATCTTTCGACGGTCATTGCGGTCTCGCCGGATATCGAAGCGTTCGACGAGCAGCGCGTCGGGCAGGTTGCTAGGCATCGAAACTATTGCGTGCGCAGCCGTCTCGAACCCGCAGGCCCGGGCCGCCGACAGACATGCTGCTTCGACGAGAGGAAGGTCTTCGAAGCCAGCCCCAGGAGAAGGC
Source organism: Paracoccaceae bacterium (assembly GCA_026707935.1). GTDB lineage: Bacteria > Pseudomonadota > Alphaproteobacteria > Rhodobacterales > Rhodobacteraceae > JAPPHA01. The sequence goes on along the minus strand of JAPOVX010000303.1, from coordinate 1,398 downwards.
TTGAGGATATGCGTGAAGGCCAACTCTCCGGCCGGCCGCAATTCGCCGGCTTGGGAAAGGTTCATCGGCACCTTGAACTGAACCCCAGAAAGTCGCGGCGTCGCGTCCGATGCAAACAGCACGGCAATGCGGTCTTCCAGCGTTTCGTCGAACGCAGGCGAGGGGCCAGAATAGCCGCCGGCGAATGCGCCCTCTCTAGTGTACGCCTCGAGCCGTCCCTCCAGCATGTCCGCGGGAAGAGTGCGAAGATCGTCCGCATCCTCGGAGATGATGATGTTCGACATATAGCGCTTCCCGCCGGATATCAGCTCCTGCTCCGACTTTGGGTTCAGGACGCGTTCAAGCCAGCCCTCCGGCAGCAAGCTCTCGATGAAGGGCGGCAGGCGGCCCGGCGCCCCGGTCCGAACCGGCGTCGCGCCTTCTGTGGCGGTTTGCTCCCAGCACCAGCCCGATCCGTCATGAGACAACATCCCGATCTTCTCGCCGTGCCATCCGACATGAAGCGCCTTCCCCCGCGGCGACGCCTCTCGTAGCGGCGTGTCGATGAACGCTTCGGCGCGCCCTGCTTCCGACCGCCATCCGTTGGCCTCGGCCAGTCGCCAGCTGTCCATGATCACCGTATTTTTGTCGCCGGCGTTCTCGATGAGCCGCGCGGCGATATCGGCCTGCATGTCGATCGGCATCGCCGCGCCGGCTTCGCTGCGCCGCCGGAAGGATTCCAAATACCGAAAACGAAGTGTCGAGCGCTGGACTCTCAGGGCGCCCATCGGGTCGGTAGTTTGAGCGATCTCCGTTTCGGGCGCGTCGGGCGCACGCGTCTGCACGATTTCCAAGGTGCGCAGCCGAGTGCGTGCATTGCGCCGACCGCTCAGGAACAGGCGCCTGTCAGGCGTAGGCGCGAGCCGCTCGGCGCTAGCGCCGCAAAGATACGTTCTCGGGTAGAGGTAGGCGGCGATCCGGAGCGCATGATCGAACAGAACGGCGTCGGCGTCATCCTCCGATGCGATATAGATGCCCCGCATGATTTGGACGAGCCTGCCAGTTTCCATGCCATATTGGGCGCGGTGCTTGTCGATGGTCTCGCCGACGAGGTGAAGCATGTCCTACTTTCTCGATTTTTCAAATCGCGAAAGTAGGACAACCATTTCATATTGTCAAGGAATTCCGACTTTCGCGTACTATATAGTTGCAACAGTTGGAATTCGATCACACGGGTTGACTATGAGCAAGTGCGGCTCACCGTCGGCAACGACACCTAAACATACGGTCCAGCAGCTGCTGTTGGATCCCGGAATATTCGGGCTTGGAACGGCGGGTTCGTCCCACGTTCCCTACCAACGTTCTTTTTCAGTGATTGAACGAAGCTGCTACCGCAGCAGTTTTGATTGCCCTGTGACG
>JAPOVX010000055.1 GCA_026707935.1 Paracoccaceae bacterium | reverse complement strand
CCCTAACCTGGCGAGGCCTGGGGCGGTTCTCGAATACACACGAAAATTCCGGTGTCGAAGAGCCGCCGGGATCATCTTGAGAGCGAGTTTCGCCAACCTGGTCCCTTTTTGTACGGGTTTACCGGTGGCTATTGCACGTCAATTGCACACAGCCCAACCCGCTGGCTCCGGGGGGAGCAGCCGGTCAACCCCATCGGCGCACATGCAATCCACTAGGGCTCTGTCCTTTGATGATTCATGGCGGGCTCAGAGGGAATGAAGGGACGGCGACCCTGTCAGCCAAGTCGTGGCTCACGACGTCAGTATTGACTTAATGACAGTTTGCATTCAGTCAATCGATTGGAGAAATACCGAAGAAATGGCTAGTCTTTCTTGGACGTCGAATCTGGTCCGTGTCAACAACTTCCGGGACCATTGCCTCCTCGTGAAGCGCGGGCCTGTCAGTCGCACGTATCAGAACAGGGCGAACAGGGCGGCCCGCCGTTTTAACCAGCAACGACTTGCGGAGGGTTTAGCCACCGGACGCAACAAGTCAACGTGGAGGAATGAACCCATGAGGAAATTTGGAAAAATGTCAACTGGCGCACTGGTTGCGCTGGTTATGGCCGCCCCGCTGCCAGTCGCCGCCGCGGAGATCGTGATCGGCGTTGCGTCGGTTCGAAAAGGGCACGACAACCGCACCGAAACGTCGAACGCGTCCACTGGCATCTTCTATGCCATCCACGAGGCGCTGATCGAACGCGATGCGTTCCAGCCGGGCGTGTTCATCCCCGGTCTTGCGACCGAATGGGAGATGATCGACGACGACACCATGGAGCTGAAGCTGCGGGAAGGCGTGACCTTCCACAACGGCGACACCATGGATGCCTACGACGTCGAAGCCTCGCTCGATCCGATCATCAAGCTGGAAAACAAGCGCTACCGCAACCCGCACGGCAAAATGTTCTACAACTTCGAGGATGTTGAAGTGGTGGACGACATGACCGTTCGCATCCACACCAAGCGCCCCGACGCGCTGATGGAGACGCTTCTGTCCGTGCGCAATGCCGGCATCCGCTCGTTGGACCGGATCAATGACGGCCAGGAAGATCAGCACGGCCTGCATCCGATCGGCGCTGGCCCTTACAAGGTCGCCAGCATCGTGCCGGGCGAGAGCGTGATGCTCGAGCGCTTTGACGATTACTGGGGTGAGCCGGCGCCCTTCGACAAGGTGACCTTCACGCGCATCCCGGAAGTCTCGACCCGCATCACCGCGCTGGTAAACGGCGAAGTGGACATTGTCTCGGAAATCCCTCCGGATCAGTACGCGCTGATCGACAACGAAACGGGGCTGAAGCGCGTTGAAGTCACCTATCCGATGTACCACGTGTACCTCTTCAACAACGCCCACCCGGTGACCTCGGACGTGAAACTGCGCCAGGCGCTCACCCACGCGATCGACTATGAAGGCCTGGTCGAGGCGCTGTTTAGCGGTCAGGGCATGGCCCCGGGGGGGATGCAGTACAAGCAGGTGGGCGAGACGTACAACCCCGATCTCGACATCTTCAACTACGATCTCGAACGCGCTCGCGAACTGCTGGCCGAGTCGGACTACGGCGGCGAGGATGTCGAAATCACCATCTACCCCAACTACTATCTCTACGGTGAGCTTGCTGCCCAGGCGATCCAGGATATGTGGCAGGACATCGGCGTCAACGTAAAGCTCGTTCATATCCCGGTCGGTGGGCTTACGGTCGACAAGGACCCCGGCACCATGGTGCGCAATTGGTCGATACCGATGTTGTACGGCGACATCATGGGTGTGATGGACAATGCGCTGACGGAAGACGGCTGGGCCTCGAAGCGCGGGTATTTCGACCCCTATGCCGATCCGCGCTGGCTGGAATACTACGAGGTCGCCCGCTTCGGCCAGACCGTAGAAGAGCGCAAAGAGGCCTACGCTAAGCTGCACGACGTCTTCAGCGACCTCGCGCCGCTCATCGCGCTCTACCAGCCTGCGGACTCTTACGCGATGCGTGCGGATATCGACTTTGAGATCCCAACCGCGCTGCGCCCGTTCACGCTGCCGCTGCGCGCGGGTCAAATCACTGTCGGCGAGTAATGCTGCAATGGCTTGGGCGGGTCCTGCGACCCGCCCGGCTGCCTTTGCCAACGCGATACTCGGAACGGGCCTTTCAGATGATCCTTGGATCGTGCCCTGCAATCCGAACATGTCGGGCAACCTGAGCTCGATGGATGTGGCGGGCGGGATTGCGGGCGGCGATCCGATCATTTCGTGTACGGCGACAAGCTTGTGCAGGAAAATTTCTCGTGCCTGATCCATGGCATGCAAGTGAATGTCGCCTTGTCGGTGCTGGGCGTGGCGATAACGAAAGCCGGAGATGATGCGCTCGCGTAATGTTTCGACGTTCTTGCGAAGGCGTGCGCCAAAGTGGTTGTGGTCACCGCCACGGACAAGCTGTGCAAACAGTTCGGCAACGACCTCGACTTTTCCAAGTGCCATGTGTGCTTCTCGTCCCAAATTGCGGACAAGTGCACGATGGAGAAGAACGGGATTGAAGACGGGCTGGATTTCCGCGGCCAGCCGCTGTTTGACATGTATTCCGAAGAGCTGGCGCTGTTCGTACTCGACGAAGACATCGAGTCTCTTTGACAGGATGACCGCATTGGGGCTGCCCTATCCTTTGTTCGGCGAACATGTGCAGCGCAAATGTGCGGCGGAACTGGACGCGTTCGTAAAAACGCTTCGTTCAAAGGAACCATCGACGCCGAGCTTCGCGGATGGACGGCGGGGGCTCTGCATTTGGCCGATGCATCCCGCCAGTCGCACAAGAACAACGCTCAGGGTTCGAGCATGTTGCCTTGGGTCAGGAAACCTCCTCTAAACAGTCTGGTTACACAGCAGGATCAGTGATGGAAGAAAGAAACTTTTTCGAACGGCTGGTAGACATCAGCCCGGGGATGGAAATCTGGTGGGATTCTTCTCCCGTCGTTTTCGAGAATTGGTGCAAGAAAATACTCGACAAGGCAGATCCGGCCGACCGTGATCTGCTGCAAACGCAATTCAGCCGAATGTACGACAAAGACAATCCCCAAGATCAGTTGTTTCGTGGTGTGACCACCAATCCGCCACTTTCGCTGCAGGCGATTCAAACCAATCCTGCATATTGGATAGGGGTCGCCAAGGATATCGTATCCGAAAATCCGGGACTGGACAGAGAGGGCCTTTTTTGGAAGCTCTACAAAACGGTCGTGAAAGCTGGCTCGGAGATGTACCTGCCGCTGTTTGAGGCCAGTGGGTACAAGGAAGGCTACCTTTCCGGGCAGGTCGATCCGCGCAGTGTGTTCGACAAGGATGCGATGATCAGGCAGGCCGAAGAAATCGCGGCTATCAATCCCAACGTGATGGTAAAAATCCCCGGTTCCAAGCAGGGTTATGAAGTGATCGAGTATCTGACGTCCAAAGGCATTCCCACCAATAATACCCTGAGCTTTGTCCTGCCCCAGTTGGTTGACTGTACCGACAGCGTCGAACGCGGTCTTGAAACCGCCAGGAGAAACGGTGTGGACCTGAGCCGGTGGCGGTCGGTCATCACCCACATGGAGGGGAGATTCGGGAATCTCGGCGGACTCAAAGACCTTGCCCAAGAAGAAGGCGTGGAACTGACCGATGGCGAAATCCGATTGGCAGAACTGGCGGTTTTCAAGAAGGCTTACAAGTATTTGCTAGACAATGATCGATCGAGCAAAATGCTTGCATGCTCTCTAATCGTTGGGCCGACCGTAGACGGGGAAAACCGTGTCTGGCACCTCGAAGAAAAGGCCGGCGCCAATGTTGTCGTGACATGTCCGCCCACGTTTATTGACAAGGTTCTTTTTTTGCCCGGCGTTGAAAAGATATCGTTCGATAAAGACCGAATTCTTGAAGACATCCCGGGCAAACTCATGGAAAAGCTCATGCGGGTACCGTATTTTGAACGAGGATATGCTGAAGATGGCTATACCCGTGATGAATACAATACTATTCCCGCACTTCAGCGAACCGCCGAGCAATTCTCAAAAGCGACCGACGAAATGGTGGATTTTGCAGGCAAATGCCTAGGATGATGTATAATTCTTACCAAAGGCAAAGGCCACTCCGAGGCAACGTTCAGCATTGTTCAAATGGTTTCTCATTGAGCATGACTTGCATATCGCGGTACCGAGGCGGATTCCGTTTACCGGGATCTGGGCGATCCGCCGGCGGTTCCACGGGACGCGCGAAGAGATGTTTGTGGCCGAAGACCTCAGTGCCTGAACGAGCGGTCGTCGGCCGGGAGAGTTCAGATTGTGAGACAGAGTTGCCAGCGGTGATCGGGGACATCCATGCTCGTCTGGCATACGGCGAGAAGCCGTGATGTCCAGGTCGCAATCGGCTCTGCGATCGGTGTACAGCCTGGTTGGATATGGAGTGCGTTATGACTGAAGGCTCGAACAGCCGGCCGGTCGTCGGTGCCGCCGTGTGGGCGGATGATTTGGAGCTTATCGACGGTCTGCCAGCATTTCTCATGGACAGCGACCGTGACGTGGAAATCCGGGATTTCTACCTGGTTGACGCCCTGCGCACCGATTGGTCGCAGCTCGTCGAGACGGTGCGGGTTAAGCTTGATGGTCATCGCGGCCGTGTCGGCATCCACGGACCGGGCAAGGGATTCCAACTGGACGCCCACGATCCCGACATTCGCGCTATCGCCCAGGCGCGCCTTCATGCGGGTCTCGATGCATGCCTGGCGGTTACGGGGAGCTCCGGGACCGGCCATATGGTGGTCCACAGTCCTTACAGGACGTGGGATTGGCACAATTTGGACCGCGGCCCGGGTGAACGTGCGAACAAGGTCGAGCGCGTTCACGAAACGCTGGGGGAGGTTGTCAAGCGGGCCGAAGACGAAGGCGTCGTGATCGTGATCGAGAATGTTGAAGACAAGGACCCGCGCGACCGCGTTGCGCTGGCCCGCTCATTCGATAGCCCGGCCGTCAAAGTGTCACTGGACACCGGCCATGCCCACTATGCTCACGGTGCAACAGGAGCGCCGCCGGTGGATCACTATGTTCGGGCCGCCGGCGCGATGCTGTCCCATGTGCACCTTCAGGACAGCGACGGTTTCGCCGATCGGCACTGGCAGATTGGCCGCGGTTCCATCATGTGGCACTCGGTTTTCGGTGCCCTGGCGGAGTTGCCGGACATGCCAAGGCTTCTGCTGGAGCTCAGGGAGGCGGCGGATTTATTGCCATCCGCAAAATGGTTGGCGGAGGTCGGGCTTGCCGATTAGGAGTGACATTCGGAAAAATCGTTTCACTTTTCTGGTGGTTAACCTGGCCGCTTCATCGGCTGTACACGCAATTGACATCCGGAATATGAGCGGTTTTTTCGGCCAAAACTGAACGGTGAGAAATGGAATACGAACCGCTTTCTGAAGTTCGGGAAAACCTGAAAGTCCAATGGTACCGTTCCAGGCTGGCTCCGGCGCGGTTTCGCGAGCTTTCAAAGCGTAGCGACCGGCAGGGCTGGATGCAGGCCGGCGGGCACTTCGGCCTCTTCT
>JAPOVX010000027.1 GCA_026707935.1 Paracoccaceae bacterium | reverse complement strand
CCCTGCCGGAAGGAGCGTTCCATGATCGGCCCGAGTACCAGGCCGAGGATCATGGGCACCATCGGGATGTTGGCGCGGCGAAGGGCGAATCCGAGGACTCCGAAACATATGGCGATCAGGGTATCGCTCAGCCTGTAGTTCCGGGAAAACGTGCCCACCATGACAAGGCACATGATAATGACGCCGAGCAGTCGGTCGTCAATCATGGATAGCCTGGCGATCCAGCGCGTGCCGACAAGCAAGAGACCGACGATGATGAAGTTCATGATGAACAGTGTCATGTAGAGCCCGGCAACGAAGGCCTTGTTGTCCTCGAACAATGTCGGACCCGGATCGACGCCGTGCACGATGAACACGGTCAGCATCATCGCGGTAAAGGCCTCACCCGGGATACCGAGCGAAAGTAGCGGGACGAGCGCCGCGGGCGGAACGGCGTTGTTTGCGGTTTCCGATGCGATGATGCCCTCGGGTGCACCGCGTCCGAACTTCTCGGGTGTCTTCGATCCTGCACGCGCCGTCGTGTAGGCAAAGAATTGCGCGAGGAATTCGCCCACGCCCGGAAGCACGCCCATGCCGACCCCGAAACCTGCCGAGCGAAACAACGTTTTCGGGTAGCGGAACACCTCGACGAAACCGCTGAGCAGACGGCGGTCGACCTCTGTCTCCGACTTGTCGACCACCCGGTCGGAAAAAATCAGTGTCAGTGCCTGGCTGAGGGCGAAAAGCCCGAGGATCATCGAGATGAGCGGGACGCCGCCCATCATCCAGGTAGTGCCGAACGTGTAGCGGGCAGAGCCGTAGGCGGTTTCGAGCCCGATGGTCGAAACGAACAAACCGACTCCCAGCATCGCGAACGAGGCGAATTCGCTGCCGCGGTGGGCAACGACCACGAGGACCATGGCCAGCAAGGCCGCCATGCCCAGGTCGACCGAGGTGAGGTACTTCGACAATGCCGCCAGCGGCCACGCGGCAATGACCAGCACGACAACTGCGAATATGCCACCCACGAAACTCGACGCGTAGGCCAGGGAAAGCGCACGCTGCGGTTCGCCGCCCTTGGCCATCGGGTAGCCGTCATAGGTCGTCAGCACGTTCACTCCGGTGCCGGGCGTGTTGATGGTAATCGCAGGGATGGCACCTCCGTACCAGCCTGCCGCGTAGAGGCCCATCAGCAGGGTCATGCCGGCCAGGGGGTCCATCGTGTAAGTGACCGGCAAGAGAAGGACGATCCCGACACCCGGCCCGATGCCCGGGATTGCGCCAAGCACAACGCCAAGCACGCTGCCGCTGATCAGTGCAATCCAGATGACCGGTTCGGCGAGCTGCTGGAACCCCAGTGCGATCGTCTCCAACATCTAGAGGATCCCCTGAAGCCAGATAGGGAGATCCAGCCACTTGAAAAGCATCGGTCGCGGGAACCAGATCGAAAAACCGACGCGAAAGACCGACACCATGGCAACAGTCGTGCCGAGCGCGATCAGGGCAAGCCGCGGCCCGCGAAACCCACCGATCCAGGCCACGAACCCGGCAAACAAAAGGATCGAAAGCGCAAAGCCAACGATCCGCATCATCAAGACCGCGCCAATCATGCACCCCGCGATCAGCAGGATGCGGCCATAGACCTGTGCGGTCTCGGACCAGTCCGGCTTCTCCCGCCTGGCCGCGAAAAAGCCAACGGCCGAAGCGATAACCGTCAGAACCAGGGCAACCGCCGGCGCAACCGCCGGCTCTGCCCACCATCCACCCGACATGACCGTCTGGCCCATTGAACCCGGCACGGTCTGCGAGCGAATGACGGCAAGCAAGACGACTGCGGCGAGGAATATCCCGCCAAGAAGGTAACGGCCCCCGCTTGGTTGTTCGTCAAACGGGGACGCGTCGTCTTTGCCGTCGTCAGGCACCGGTTTTACCTGGCAAGGAGGCTCTCGAACCGGCTATAGAAGGCATCGGCGAAAGCGGCAGCTTCGTCGGCGGGCATCCACTGGACAACCGCACCTTGATTCGCCGCGATGGCCTGGGCTTCTTCGCTTTCAACAACTGCCTTGGCGATGCGCGAGATTAGGTCGCGTGCCTCTTGCGGCGTGTCCTTGCGCACGAAGAGCCCTGTCCAACCCGGTGTCGAGATGCCGGGCACCTGTTCTTCCAGCGTCGGCACATCCGGATAGATCGGGATGCGTGCCGTTGTGTACGCCGCCAGCGCCTTGGCCTCGCCGCTCACCAGGCATGGACGTAGAATCCCGCCACCCAATGTGACGTCGATTTCCCTGTTCAGGACCATCTGGCAGGTGGTTTCGTCGTAGGCGGTGACACTGCCAAACGCGAAGCCAAGTTCTTCGGCCATCTTCATCGTTTGAAGCGCCGGCGGCCCGTTCAGACCGAAAACACCAAGGCTCACGTCGTTGTTCTTCCCGTACTCGGCAAGTTCCTGGAGATTGTCATACGGCGCATCCGCATGTGCGACCAGCATCATCCCGTAGCCGATGATGACCGCAAGAGGTTCGAATTCGCCGCGTTCGTACTCGGCGTTTCCGCGGATGATATGCGCGGAGATGATGTTGGCAGTGAATGCCCCGACCGTGTGCCCGTCAGCCGGCTGGTTGAACACGTGCGTCGCGCCGATCAGACCGCCACCGCCCTTGATGTTGACCGTGCTGGCCGGAACGCCGGTTTCCTTCTGGAATGCGTCCGAGATCATCCGCGTGATTGCGTCTTCGATATCCCCGGGCGGCCATGGCACAACGAATTCCACCGGACGTTCCGGATAGTCCGCACATGCCATCCCGGTCATTGCGGCAAGAGCCACCGCCACCGTGGCAAGAAATCTTTTCGGTCGTTTCATCTCATTCTTCTCCCTGTGAGTGCGCCGCCGTCACTGGCGGCTTTCAATGTGGACCAGCGTAGGAAAATTGCATTCGCGCGAGAAGAAAGAATTTCTTTTCCGCGATTGAAACGCGTCTTTCCCCAGCGACCGGGCCGGACGTCGAAACCCCTTGCGAAAAGGAGGCTTCCGACGGGTTGGCTGAATCACGCAGCGGATCGCCTGGCGGGACACATGCCTGCATGCAAACGAACTCTCCTGTCTGAACGACGACTCCTCGATCAAAACGTGATCACCGCAAGGTCGTGCCCTACGGTCAGTGGCCCGTCCCACGTCTGACGGACGAGCGCCGCGAACTCCTCCGGACCGGTTTCCGGATCGTCGCTCGGCGTAAAGTGCTGGACGACGAGGTGCCCGACCCCGGCTGCCGTGGCGATCCGTCCGACATCATCGCCCGGGGTGTGCGCCGCGATCATGTGCGCCATCAGGTTCGGCTTGATCGCCTTGAGGCGCTCGCACATCCGCTCGGCTCCGGCGCGGTGCATGATTTCGTGAACCAGGACATCCGCGCCCCGTGCGAATTCCGCGAGCGGCGGGAAGTAGCACGTGTCGGCCGAGAAGACGACGGTCTTTCCCGCCCCCCTGATCTTCAGTGCGAAGGTGTCGGTCAACGGCGGGTGAACCACGCGCAGGGCCTCGACTTCGACCAGGTCGTCCTTGAGAACGGCACCTTCGCCAAACTCGGTGCAAACGAACATGTCCCGCGGGTCCTGCTGGCGTTCATCCGCGATGCGCATTTCGATATCGAATGACATGGCTGAAAAAAAGCTGTCCACGTGTTTCTGCAGGCCATCCGGTCCGAAAATTTCGATCTTGCGCATGGGCGAGGACACCCATGTCGTGTGCAGAAGCGGCCCGAGTTCGAGGCAGTGATCCGAATGCAGATGGGTCAGCAGGATCGTGTCGTAATCGGCGAGGGTGTATCCCGCTTCGACAAACTGCCGGGTTACCCCCATCCCGCAGTCGACGATGTACGGCCTGCCCGAGAATTCGACGACCGATGAAGACGGCCAGCTTGACCCGGTGGTCAGTCGCGGGCCCCCCTTGGTTCCGAGTAGCGTAAGTTTGTCAGCCACGGCAGAGATCCCTGTCGCGAAATGCCGCGCGCCGGGCTATTGTCGTTTCATGATCCTGGGCTTCCATCATGCCGGCGTGGCGACACCTGACATGGAGCGGCTGTCGCGTTTCTACGTTGACTTGTTCCATGGCCGTGTTCTTGGGGAGTTTGAGTGGGACGACGACGCCGTCGCCATGTCCGCGCGTTTGGGCCTTGCGAAAAGCGCCGGACGCCTGATGATGCTGGGATTTGGCGGAGCGCGCCTGGAACTGTTCCAGTTCGATTGGCCCGTCATCGCGTTGCCCGACGTACCGCCTTCGGTCGCCAGGCCCGGTTTCAGCCATATCTGTTTCGAGGTTGACGACATCCGTGCAGAATTCACCCGCCTGTCGGACGCTGGAATGACGTTCCATGCACAGCCGATGGCGATGCCGGCGGGCGGCGCGTTCACGTACGGGCGGGACCCTGACGGGAATGTTGTCGAGCTCTTGCAGGCGCCGGGGTGAAGCGTCATCGGGAGGCCCCGTAATCGACGGGCGTGGCGTGCCATCCGGCCCACCGCCGTTCCCAGTAGGTGTTGTGAACCCGCGTCGAATTCGGTCCCGCCCCCTGGCAGATCGGCTGGCCGTCCACGGTTGAAACCGGAAGGATCCCTCCTGCACTCGAGGTCAGGAATGCCTCGTCCGCGCTCATCAGATCGTCAACGGTCACGGTGCCGGCCACGACTTCCAGGCCGATTTCGCTGCAGAGTTCGCGCGCGGTCAGCCGCGTGATGCCTTCGAGACAGCCGGACTCGGGCGTCAGAACCCTGTTGCCGCGGACGACAAAGATGTTTGATCCCGGCGCTTCGGTGAGTACGCCCGCGCCATCGGTCATCACGCTCCACCCGGCCCCCGCCTCGCCCGCTTCCATCAGTGACATGTTGAGGTCGAGGGAACAGAAATTCTTGGCGCGCGGGTCGACAGCGTTGGGCGGAATGCGAACGTAGTTTTCCGACACGTGGAGGTGAATGCCCCTCTGCCGGGACGCGTCGTCCTTGATGAAAACATACGGGGTCACGAAAGCATAAAACCGGTTGAGGAACCGGTCGGAATGCAGACGGTCGTCGGGACGCGGCAGATTGGCACCGCGTGTCACCGCCCACCAGACATAGGCGTCCTTGAACCCCGTGCGGGCAACCAGTTCGTTCAGGAGCGCAGCTTCTTCTGCCTGGCTGAACGGGTTGGACAGCTTCATGCGCGTGCAAGATCGGGCGAACCGCTTCTGGTGATCGGAAAGGCGAAAGAACTGGCCGCGCCCGACCGATACGACGTCGTAGACCGCATCCGCGCGGAGAAAGCCGAGGTCCGTGATCGGTACCCGGGCCTCACCGATCGGCACGAAACGGTCGATTATGTAGGCCGCGCCGGCAGCCCAGTCCGGTTCGCGGTCAAGCGGCGCGTGCGCGGGGTCGCGGGCCATGATTTCCTGGACCGGCAGTAGGGAAAGATCGGTCATGTTGCGGTCTCCGGAACCGTTACCAGGCCGTCACCGAATTCGAGCGTGACTCCGGTGTTTTCGGGATAGAGGTCGTCAACCCGGACGCCCGAAAACACCTCCCAGTGGATGAGTTCGTTTTCGTCGCGCACCGTCTTTGACATGACGGTGC
>JAPOVX010000083.1 GCA_026707935.1 Paracoccaceae bacterium | reverse complement strand
GGCCATCCTTGACTACAATGGCCTGAAACTTGAGGACATTACGTTTGTCCAGGCCCAGGTACCTGCCCTGCTGCAGGACCAGGTCGATGTTGTTGGTCCTTGGCCGACCAACACCGCCGCCCTTGAACCCGTCGTCACGAATCCTGGCGGATACAACGCACAGACAATCTGGGACAACGGCCTGCAATTCCAATCCAACTACCTGATTGCAGCCAAGCCGACGCTTGACGAGAAGGCTGATCTCCTGGCTGCATACCTGGAGGGAGTGGATGCAGGATGGTCGTTTGCCGCCGACAATCCGGACGAGGCGATCGACATCCTGGTAAATTACGCGCCCGCGCTTGATCCGGAAAAACAACGCGCCGCCCTCGACGTGATGATTTCGGAATATGTCTACACGGACGAAACCAAGGAATTCGGATTCGGAAACGTATCATCGGATCGCTGGCAGCAGACGCTGGACACCTACATTGCAATCGGGGAAATCGATAGCAGCATGACGCATGCGGACGTGTTCGATAGCCGAATTCTCGATTCGGTCGAAACAACCAAGCGTTAGGTTGCTTGCCGCCCGACCATCCGGAGAATTCCGGGGGGAGGAACAATTGACGAGATGCCCGTCGCGATAGATCTCAGCCGGGTTTCCGTGACTTTCGGAACGGGCGAAGGCGCTATTGAAGCGATCAGCGACGTTTCGTTGACAGTGCGGGAAGGCGAGTTCGTTTCGCTCATCGGGCATTCCGGTTGCGGAAAGTCGACGCTGCTGCGCGTCATCGCGGATATCCTTCCGCCGACGACCGGGCATGTGGAAGTCCTGGGCGTTGCGCCGGCAAATGCCAGAAGCCAACGTGCTGTCAGCATGGTCTTTCAGCAATCCGTGCTGTTGCCGTGGGAGACCGTGTTGGCAAATGTGCGCATGCCGCTCGAGGTGGGACCGCAGATCCAGCGACCGTCCGAGGCCATGTCTCCGCACGACGCCCTGAATCTCGTGGAGCTGGACGGGTTCGAGAACACCTATCCCTCCCAGCTCTCCGGAGGAATGCGCCAGCGGGTGTCCATCGCCCGGGCATTGGTGACCCGGCCGAGGATCCTGTTGATGGATGAGCCGTTCGGGGCGCTGGATGAATTGGTGCGCGATACGCTCAATGTTGAACTCCTGCGGATTTGGAAGGAAACCGGCATGACGATCGTTTTCGTTACCCATTCCCTTCAGGAGGCTGCATTCCTGTCGCAACGCGTCGCCGTGATGAGCCGCCGACCGAGCAGGATTGCCGGAACGATTCCGGTGGAGCTTCCCGAGGACAGGCAGATCTCCGTGAAGGATTCACCGGAACTCGGGCGGCACGTGGCACAGTTGCGCGCCATGCTGGACAAAGGATGATCCTGTGACAGGCACGAATTCGGCGAGGACTGCCGACGCGTCCGTGTTGGACGGCTTGCGTGGATGGTTCGCCTCGTTGCTGGGAGGCGTCAGGGGCCTTGTCTTTGCAATCCTCGGGTTGGCTATTGTCTTGCTGATCTGGCAGGGAATAGTCTGGGCACTTTCGGTTCCGATCTATCTGGTTCCGGCGCCGACAGACGTACTGGTCGCGCTCTACAATGATCGGATACTCCTGGCCCAGAACGCAGTGCCCACGATCACCGAGGCCGCACTGGGATTCCTTCTCGGCAACGTTGTCGCGATCCTCGTGGCCATATCCTTTGTCTACAACAAGATCGTCGAGGATCTGTTCTATCCGGTGGCCATCCTTATCAAGACAATCCCGATCATTGCCGTCGCCCCCGTGCTGAAAATCATGCTTGGCAATGGCATCGAGCCAAAGGTGCTCATCGCGGCGCTGATCTGCTTTTTTCCGACACTGGTCAACGCCGTGCAAGGATTTCGCGCAGTGAACCCCCAGCTGATTGAACTCATGCACGTGCTGTCCGCCTCGAAGACGCAAGTGTTCCGCCGGGTGAGGTTTTATGCGGCGCTGCCATACGCATTCGCGGCCCTCAAGGTCTCGGTCACGATGTGTGTTCTTGGGGCTATCGTCGGTGAATGGATAGGCGCAAATTCCGGGATCGGCTACCTGATCCTCCAGAGCATGTATGTGTTTGACACGCCCCGACTCTTCGCCACGATTATCGTTGCGTCCCTGATGGCAATTGCCGGCTTCGCTCTTGTAACCTGGGTCGAAGCCCGCGTCATTCATTGGGATCCGGGTGAAACCTACTAGCCCGGATCGTTCACCTGCCGATCACCGCCATGCCCGGCGTAGCGAGCATTGCATCGAGACGCTTTTCTTGCACAACGATTGATGGCCCCTGTTCCCGGGTTTTGGGGTTTGCAACGATCACGGCCATGCGCACCTAAAGCAGCTTCGAAGCGACATGCGTGCGGGTCACGCGATTCACGCGCCTGACCGCTACTCCGCGACCCTGCCACGGATCATCTGGTCGTCGCTCCGGCGGTCCTGCCGTATTTCAAAGGCGGCCGTGACCTCGGGAAGCAGCCTGTCGACATCGTCTCGCGCCTTCGCGTGGATCCAGGCAAGAGGTTCTCCTTCCTCGATCCTCGACCCAATTTCGCAAATGTCTGCCAATCCTACCCGATGGTCGATTCGGTCGCCCGCCCTCAGGCGCCCTCCTCCGAGTTCAACCACGACCATCCCCAGCCTGCGGCAATCGATCGATCCGACATGACCGGACTCCGGAGCCGGGACAGGCGAACAAACCGGAGATTTGCCAAGTCGGTCGTGTTTTCTCTCAAGAATGTCTGCAGGACCACCCAACTCGCAGACCATGCGGCCGAATGTCTCCGCCGCACTGCCTGATGCTATCGAGTTGCGAATTCGGTTTTCCCCGTCCGCAACGGAACTTGCAATGCTGCCGATCGCCAGCAGTTCGCCGCCCAGCCGTTCCGTCAGCCTCTGGAGTCGTGATGTCCCATTCGTCGAGCCGTCCAGGACATCGAGCGTCGACATCACCTCAAGCGCGTTACCCGCGTTCTGCGCAAGAGGCTGGTCCATGCTCGTCAACATCGCAACCGTCGGACACTCCGCACGGCGGGCCACGCGCACCAGTTCGCCGGCCAGTGCCTCCCCGTCCCTTCTGTCCCTGCAGAATGCGCCCGAACCCACCTTGACGTCGAGGACGAGCCCTTCGATGCCGCCCGCGAGTTTCTTGGAGAGAATGGACGACGTGATCAGGTCTATGGTCGGCACGGTAGCAGTTTCGCTGCGGATTCCGAATAGCCTGCCGTCTGCCGGCGCAATTTCACCGGTCTGCCCGACAACCGCACACCCGACTCGTGAAACAACCGAGCGAAACATCTCGGGGCCTATGTTCGTCTGGTAACCTGGGATTGCCTCCAGCTTGTCCACGGTGCCGCCCGTATGGCCAAGTCCGCGCGCGGAAATCATCGGAACAAAGACACCGCATGCAGCCAGTGCAGGTGCGAGGACCAGCGAAACACAATCACCGATTCCTCCGGTGGAGTGCTTGTCAAGGACGGGACCGTCCAGGTCCCACGCGAATACCGTACCGCTGTCGCGCATCGAGAGCGTCAGTTCCAGGCGTTCGTCGAAGGTCATTCCGTTGAGGAATATTGCCATTGAGAGCGCGGCGACCTGCGCATCGGAAAAAGACCCGGACGCGATACCGTCAACGACAAGCCTTATTTCCGCGGCCGTGAATTCCTTGCCGTCGCGTTTGAGGGCAATCAGATCCTGGGGATTCACCAGTTTCTGCTCCAAACCAACACTATCCGTCGATGGAGTGCCGGCGTCGCGGTGCGTGAGGTCCTGGCATTCATGTCCGTCACGGATCCCCGGCTACGCCGTAGCTTGGCGCCGATTCCGGATCAAGCGCCCGCCTCAGGTAATCGTCCATTTGCGGTTCGTAGGCACTCCATAACCGTCTCAGCATACCGACCGGATCACGGTCATCCCAATCAACCCTGAGGTCGACAAGGGGAAACGTCGTCCTGTCGACGACAAGCAGTGCGGCGGAATGGACCGGCCCCTCTTCTCCACCTGAAGCAACACCTGCCTCCAGTGACGTCAGCAGTCTCTCTGCGAGATGCGCATGTGAATGACCCGCAAAGGCCGTGACCATGGCGGCGGGAACCCGGGCACTCGCGAGCAGGTTTCCGGCAGCGACGCAATTGCTCCCGATGCTGACTGCATTGGTTCCAAGGATCCGGGATCCGGTGAAGTGAGCGGTCGATCCGTCGTCTGCGACGACCGTCAGTTGGCGGTGCTCGGTGTTTTCGGCAGCGCCGACAACCGCGGCCAGGGCCTCGGTGGCGCTCAATCCCCGCTGGAGTGCATCCAGTAAAGCGGTTCCGAGTCCGGGATCGGTTATGTTCTGGGACATGACCGCACCGGTACGTTGCCGTGCGTGGGGGCAGCGTGCACCGACGCAAATCGAAGACGTCGTCACGACCGCGCCAAGCATTCCGGTCCGCTCGCATTTGCCAACCAGGGAAAACGTCATCTCCGTTCCTCACAGGTTTCGGTCGTGCTTTTGCCCGGAGGCCGGCGCCTCCAGCCTCACGTCAGATCAGTGCGGGCCTGGCAGCGTGTCCGTACCAGGCACCGGTGGGGTCAGGCTTCCAACCGCGCCGGCGGCGCGCATCGGGCCTCAACCGTACGAGGCGATCCGGTCCGGCGTCGAAGGCGTCCGCGGCCCTGCCTTGACCGTCCATGTCGCACGACCCTTGAAAGACAATCCGGCATCAGTCCGGAATGACCGCTGTCGCCTCGACCTCGACCAGCCATTCCGGGCGCGCGAGCGCGGAGACGACGATACCGGTAGAACAGGGATGAATCCCTTTCAGCCATTTGCCGATTTCCCGGTAGACTGCTTCTCTGTGGCGGATGTCAGTCAGGTAAATGACCACCCGGCATAGATGTTCCATCGATCCGCCGGCTTCTTCGAGCAGCAACCTGATGTTGCTCATTGCCAATTCGGCTTGCCGCCCAGGATCACCCGAGTGAAGCGATTCCCTTGTTTCCAGGTCCTGCGAGACCTGTCCCCTGACAAAGACGATCGTCCCGCGCGCCTTGACTGCCTGGCAGAGATCGTTGTCGAGGCGCTGTTCGGGATAGGTGTCCCGCGTATTGAATGGACGCAGTCGTTCGTGAACGATCATGGTCGCCGTATTCTCCCCTGTATCGTGGCCAGTTGACCTGCCCCTCCCGAATTTCCGGTGTGTCCCGAATACAGGAGATCGTTCGGAAATTACACCGCTTCGCGTCTCGCCAAGACAAACCGGCGCAATTGCGTTCCGCCCTTGCCCTTGATCATGCGCCGTGCCGGTCCGCGAATGCCTGCTTAACCGCGGCCAGACGGGAATCGGACATAGGGACACGGGGCGAGGCGGCAATTCCGGATCACCGGGGAAGAAATCCACCTACCGGCAAATCTTGGCAAACCGTCCGGAAACGCTCGACGGCGACATCCAGCACTTCGTCGGGGTCGCGTTGCCACCAGTCGTTCGCCGAAAATATCTCGACATCGCAGTAGCCATCGTATCCGGTGCCTTCCACGCTCTTGCGCAGTGACTTCAGGTCAGCGACGCCGTCTCCCATCATGCCCCGGTCAAGC
>JAPOVX010000032.1 GCA_026707935.1 Paracoccaceae bacterium | reverse complement strand
CGGACAGTATAGACGTAATACTTCGTGTGGGTACCGTTGCTGATCACGAACAACTGCACATATTCAAACAGCCCCGTTCCGGCCCAGAAACTCTCGCGCTGATAGCGTTCAATCTGGTTGAATGCCTCACGAAGTTCCACGCCGCGGCGCTTGAGTTCGATATGCACCAGCGGAAGGCCGTTGATCAGCACAGTCACATCATAGCGATTGGCCCTCTTTCCCTGCGCCTCATACTGATTGATGACCTGTACGAAATTGTTGTGAATCTTCTTCTTGTCGAGGAGGTAGATGTTCCTTGACGTACCGTTGTCACGCTTGAGGACCTGAATGTAATCGTCCTGGATTCGGGTTGTCTTTTCGAGGATGCCGTCATTGGCCCCTGAAATGCAGGCGGCATAAAAACGATCCCATTCAGCATCCGAAAACTCGATTGCGTTGAGCCGTTGCAGCTGTCGGCGCAAGTTGGCGATCAGTTCGTCCTCAGCTTTGAAGGGAAGGTATTCGTAGGCCTGGGCGCGCAACTGTTTGATGAATTCCCGCTCAAGCTCCGCTTCGGACTGGTAGGAGGTCTCCGTGTCTGTTTCAGGTAGGTACTCGGCGACGACCGTGCTCTCGTCCGAGAGTGCAATCGGCTCGTAGCTTGGGTGGACGTTGACACTCATGCCGCTTCCTTGAATGTGAGAAGTTGATCCCGGTAGTGCTCGTATTGCTTGCGGCGGGCAGTTATCTCGGCGGGCAGGCCGTCCGACAGGTCGTTCACGAGAGCATCAAACTTGTCGAGGATGGCGACAGCTTCATGTTGGACTGCGAGCGGGGGGAGCGTGATCTTGACCTGCTCCATATCAGTCTTACGAATTGAGGGAACTGCTCCTGCACCCCGGGAAATTTCTGTGAGGTCAACCGTGTTCATCCAGAAATACAGGTACCGCGGATTAACCATCTTGCCAGGAATTAATCCCATGACGTTGTTGTCATATGCCGATGGACAAGAAAGAATCCTTTTTTTGTTCGTAGTCAACGCCGCACCAATCTTCGGAAAAATCACCGTGTTTTCCGGTGCAGGTGTCACACCAAGTTCTTTGGCTTGTGCGGAATCAATATAGTTGTTTGCAGTGGTCATGGTCGTTTCATTCCCACGCAAGTTCATGTCGCTCACCTTGAAGAAGGGATAAACGCCTTCTCGTTTTCCTTGGTGAGCTTTGGGGAATCCCCACCCACTTCGGATTTCAACGATTTCACCCAGTGCTACCCCCCTTTCCGAACTTGCTCTAGCCGCGTAGCTCAGCAGCGCGTTGCGGTAGTATTCATACTGCTGGCGACGCGCCTCCAGCTCCGCCTCCAGCTCCGCCTCCAGCTCCGCCTCCAGCTCCGTGAAGGTATCGAGGATTCTGACGATTTCCTGCTGGACTTCTAGCGGAGGGACCGGGATTTTGATCTTCGCGAGTTTTTTTGCAGAAACGTCAATGACCTTTGTGCCTGTCGCATGCTTCCATTTATCATCGAAAAAAGCTGGCGTTTGCATATAGTAGGAGATGAATTTGGCGTCTTGGTTATGCTTGAGGACTGAGGCATGGCCACCTGTCACAATTTGATCATCTCCAAGCCATGCCACCGCCTTGCACACACCTTCTATGTCTTCGCTGGTATTCGTGACAACTATGTCTCCTGGATCAACTTTGGCCAGCTTGCGGGCACTTTCCTCCGAAACACATGAGATTGTCTTATTCGTCCATGTCCTGAATTTCGTATAAATTTGCCCGTAGTGGATGCATCCGACACCGGAATCGACAAACGCAGACTTGGGCATACCATGGCCGCGAACTAATTCCCCAAAGTCGCCGAGCGGTTTGTGGTCCACTCCTTCCGGGCACAAGTCGGAAATCAACCGCTCGATCCGGTTCATTTGTCCTTCCCTTCCAGGTCGGCCACGATCGCGTCTATCTTCTTCCTCAGTTCTGCTTGCCTCGAGACGATTCCGGCGATTTCCGCATTGAGCGCGTCAATATCCACGGCTTCACGGGTGTCTTCGGGTTCGACGTAGGAAGCCACCACGAGACTGTAGTCGTTCTCGGCGATCTCGTCGTTCTCTACCAGACGAGCGAAGTGTTCAATGTTTCGCCGACCCTCGAACACATCAAGTATCGCTTGCTGGTGCTGGTCGAAGAGTTTGTTCTTGTTGCCGGCGCGCGCGAACTCGCTTGAGGCGTCAATGAAAAGGATGGAATTATCGTGTTTGGATTTCTTGAGCACGATGATGCAGGTGGCGATGCCGGTGCCGAAGAAAAGGTCCGGCGGCAGTTGGATCACCGTGTCAATGTAGTTGTTGTCGATCAGGTATTGCCTGATCTTTTTCTCGGTTCCGCCGCGATAGAGCACGCCGGGAAACTCGACGATTGCCGCCGTTCCGTCTACCGCCAGCCAGGACAGGATGTGCATGGTGAAGGCAAGGTCGGCCTTGCTCTTGGGCGCAAGTACGCCTGCCGGAGCGAAACGCTGGTCATTGATCAGCAAGGGATTGTCCTTGCCTTCCCATTTTATTGAGTACGGTGGATTGGAGACGATGGCCTCGAACGGCTCCTCCTCAATGTGCACCGGGTCGATCAAAGTGTCCCCATGCGCAATGTCGAACTTGTCGAACGGGATGTTGTGAAGAAACATGTTGATCCGACACAGGTTGTAGGTCGTCAGGTTGACTTCCTGCCCGAAGAACCCTTGCCGAACCTTGTCCTGATCAAGGACCTTGGCGAACTTGAGCAATAGCGAACCCGATCCGCATGCAGGGTCGTAGACCCTGTTGACTTCTGTCTTGCCGACAAGGGTCATGCGCGCGAGGAGTTCGGAGACCTCCTGCGGCGTAAAGAACTCGCCACCAGACTTGCCGGCACCACTCGCATACATGGTCATCAGATACTCATAGGCATCTCCGAACATGTCGATACTGTTTCCGGTGAAGCCTTCACCATTGCTGAGCGGCATGTCCCCGATCGCGTCGAGGAGTTTCACGAGTTTCTCGTTGCGCCTGATCACGGTCGGACCCAGCTTGCTGCTGTTCACATCAATGTCGTCAAACAGGCCCTTGAAGTCGTCCTCGCTGTCCGAACCAACCGCCGAGCCTTCGATGTTGGCGAAAACCCTGCTCAGGGTTTCGTTGAGGTTCGAATCGCCTCTGGCCCTTTTTCGCAAATTGGCGAAGAGTTCCGAAGGAAGGATGTAGAATCCCTTTTCTGCCACCGTTTCGGACCGGCCGAATTCCGCATCGGCATCGCTCAACTCGGTGTAGTCAAAATCAGCGTCACCGGCGTTGCGTTCCTGTTCATTGAGGTAATTGGTCAGGTTCTCCGAGATGAAACGATAGAACAGCATGCCGAGCACGTAGCTCTTGAAGTCCCAGCCATCCACGCTGCCGCGCAGGTCGTTGGCAATGCGCCATATCGTTTTGTGAAGATCCGCACGTTCTGTTTCCGAATTTTTGTCCATGGAGTTGGTGACGAACTGTTGCTCCGCTCCTCGCTGCGTTCGAGTCGATCTTTCATCTGAAACGGACAAGGTCAATACCGTCGCAAGTGACGATCGAGTCAAAGACTTCGAGTCAGTCAGAACCATCCAGCGCCAGTGAAATGGCTTCACCGATCCTCTCGGCTGCGGCTTCAACGTCGCGGTCCCCGACGTGGGCGGATCTCAAGGTCATGCTCGCCTTCCGATGACCAAGCAGACGCGCCACCACCGGCAGCGGAACGCCCTTCATGACGGCCTGGCTCGCGTACGTGTGCCGACAGTCATGAAGGCGGACACCGGAAAGACCGGCCCGCTCCCGGACCCGGGGCCAGAGCCCGAGATTGTCTCCATGCGACCTTCCCGGATCAATGGGAGAGGGAAACGCGAAAGGGCCAGACCCACGCTGCTGCCGGTCGATGACTGCACGGGCGTCCGCGCTCAAGTACACCGTCCGCGGCCCGGTCTTGCTGTCAATGAGCCGGAGTGTGTCTCCGTCGACCTCGGACCACCGCAGGTTCTTGATCTCGCTCTTGCGGGCTCCCGTGAACAGGAGCAGGCGGATGATGTCTGCCTGCCGCGCCCATTCAGGTCGCTCGGCGACGAATTTATCGAGGGCATCATGAAGGCGAATAATTTCCTCCGCAGACAGGAACCGGTTGAGGCGCGGCCTCGGATTCATCCTCGTGCGCCGGGTCGGGTTGAGGGCGATGTGGCCTGTGGCGATGGCATGATTCATGATCTGCCGGAGAAGTGCCAACGCCTTGTTGGCGTTCCCCGGGGCCGTGGTGCTGTAGCGGTCGAACCAGGCATCCACGCGAGCGGGAGTGATCCGGTCGAGGATCAGGTGCCCGAATGCCGGAAGCAACTGGTTTCTGAGACGAGATTCCACGTTTCTCCGCGTCGACGGTTTCCAGCGGTCACGATGGACGGCCTTCCATGGATCTTCCACGTAGTCCCGGAACAACGGAATGCCGGATCGAGGCGTCGATTTCGAACCGGGTTCAGCGGCGTGCCCGTCCGACAGGATCGATAGGCACTCCTTTCGGGCATCTGAAACGCTCTTCAGTGTCACCGGGCCAAGCGAAATCCGCCGGACCTTACCCGCCCCCCTCTGGTAGAGGACATATCCCCGAAATCCGGATGTTCGGACGCGAACCCCGAGACCGGGAGTGGCCGTATCCCAGACCGTGTAGTCGGTCTCGCCGGGTTTGAAACGCATGATGCAGGCGTCGGTCAGGCGTATTCGCTTCGTCATGGATCAACCCTGCCCGCCAAGAATCGGCGCCACGGCGTCGACGGCCGCGCGCACCGAATCATCCGCAAGATGGATGTACTTCAGGGTCGTCTCCGGCCTCCTGTGACCAAGGAGGCGGCCGATGGTGAGAACGGTCTCGCCAGCCTGCAGGGCGAAACTTGCATAGGAATGGCGAATGTCATGAAGGCGAACGTCCCCGAAACCTGCCTCCTCACGCAACTCTTGCCAGAAACGGTTCAAACCCGGTGACGGACCGGACCCGGTCCTCGCCGGGAAGACCCACACGTCCGTTCGAGGCAGGCCGTCAAGGACCGCGCGGGCAGCGGAGGACAGCCAGACGGTTCGCGGTCCCGTCTTGCTGTCCCTCAGGAAGAGATGGCCGTCGCGGTAGTCCTGCCATTGCAGGGTCATGATCTCGTTTCGGCGACAGCCGGTGAGGAGGAGCAATCTGACAGCGGCGGCGAGGATATGGCCGTCATGCCTTGCCAGCGCCGCGCCCAGCCGGCGGGTTTCCTCTTGGGACAGGAATCGTTCGCGGCCGCGCCTCCGATACCGCCGGATGTTCCGGCACGGATTGCTGCCTTCCGGGCGGTAGCCATGGTTTTCCGCTTCCCGCATGATTACCGACAGGACCGGCATCGCCCTGTCGGCAGTGGCAGGGGTCGACCGGAGGGAGGCAAACCATTGCTGCACGTCCTTGCTCGTGATGGCGCCGATCTGCTGCCCCCTGAACCGCGGAAGGATCTGGTTCTTCAGGTACATACCATTGACCGCAAGCGTGCCCG
This sequence comes from Paracoccaceae bacterium, assembly GCA_026707935.1. Lineage (GTDB taxonomy): Bacteria > Pseudomonadota > Alphaproteobacteria > Rhodobacterales > Rhodobacteraceae > JAPPHA01. Next base: position 120 of record JAPOVX010000032.1, on the reverse strand, counting down.
GCTTCCAGTGTCGGGCATAGCGGCGGAATACAACCTCCGCGACCTCCTCGAACGGAGTCTCTGCCAGGGCTTCCACTGAACAGGACTGTTCGCCGTATCTGAGTGCTGCCAGATGCGACC
>JAPOVX010000059.1 GCA_026707935.1 Paracoccaceae bacterium | reverse complement strand
ACATCTAGGATGAGACCGAGGCCGATCCGGAAGGACGGAGTGGCCCCGTTTCCGCGGCCACGCCCCGTGCGCGCCGCGCGCCATCTCCATTTGCCAATGCGCCAAGGGATCATTTTCCGCAGGAAGGCAGTGTGCCTGTCGTCACGCACGCAAGCCAACAGTTCGTATTTTCGGAATTCGAGGGGGCATCTCCATGACAAATGCGCTTCTGGTCTACCCCGAGCACCCGCCGACCTATTGGGGCGCTAATTTCGCTCTCGAGATCGTCGGGATCAGGGCGGCCTTCCCGCCGTTGGGCCTGCTCACCGTCGCGGCGATGTTTCCCCGGAACTACACCCTCCGCGTCATTGACATGAATACCGGACCACTGGCGGATTCCGATCTGGAGTGGGCTGACATCGTCTTCACCTCGACCATGATCGTCCAGCGTGTTTCCCTTCAGGACGTCATTGACAGGTGCAACCGCGCAGGTGTTCCGGTTGTTGCCGGCGGGCCTCACCCGACCACGTTCCACAGCGAAATCCGGGGCGTGGACCACTTTGTGCTGGATGAGGTCGAGGAGACCTTTGCCACGTTTCTCGAAGACCTTGAAAGCGGGGCCGCACGGGGCATCTACCGGGCGAGGCGAAAGCCTGACGTCTCGAAAACGCCGATTCCGCGATTCGACCTGATCGATCTGGACAATTACCACTCGATGGGCGTTCAGTTTTCCCGCGGGTGCCCGTTCGACTGCGAGTTCTGCGACATCACGAAACTCTACGGCCGGATTCCCCGGACCAAGTCGCCGTCCCAAATGGTTGCCGAATTCGACGCCTTGTATCGGTTGGGTTGGCGCGGCCAAGTCTTCCTTGTCGATGACAACTTCATCGGCAACAAGCGCGACGCCATGAATGTGCTTCCGGCGCTTGCCGAGTGGCAGAAAACCCACGGGTACCCGTTCACCCTTTGCACGGAGGCGACCATCAACCTTGCCCGCATGGACGCGCTGATGGACGCGATGGTCGATGCCGGATTCGACACCGTGTTTATCGGAATTGAGACCACCAATCCGAAAGCCCTGATCAAGACCAAGAAGCAACAGAACACCAGCAAGAAAGAGGACAACTTCCTCTTCAATGCCATCCGCAAGATCCAGCGAAAGGGGATGCAGGTTCAGGGCGGATTCATTCTTGGCCTGGACGAGGACGACGAGAGCGTGTTCGATGCCCAGATCGAATTCATCCAGGATTCCGGGATCCCGGTGGCGCCGATCTACCTGCTGACTGCACTCAAGGGCACGGACATGTACAAGCGCCTCGAGTCGGAGGGCCGCCTGCTGGAGGTTCCGATCGGAACCAGCTCGATGCCCCTGAATTTCAGGACCGAAATGGACCCCAGCGTCCTGATCGAGGGATACAAGCGCGTAACCGCTACGCTGTACGATCCGACTCTCGAGAACTACCTGGAGCGTTGCCTGACCCTGCTGGACTGCCTTGAGCCCGTTCCACACCTGTACAAACCGAAGAGCAAGAACGCCAGTTTCGCCGAACTGATGGGGGTGCGCGCGCGGTTGTCTGCCGAACAAGTGCCGGCATATACGAAGTTCATCGCCAGGGTCTCGAAAGACCATCCCCGGATGCTGCCGATGGCAATCCGGCTCGCCGGAATGGGTTACCATTTCGAGAAGGTCACGCGCAGCCAGATTGCGCTGAATGATTTCAAGGAATTCCTGGCGGCTGAATTGCGTTCGCTCGAGGATGGCGAACCGCAGCGAAACCGAATTGCCGGGAAACATGACAATGGAAGAGAGGCAATTCTCGCGCGCGCCAACGCCCGGTTTGCGGCGCTTCCCGACGAATTCAGGTATCTCGGTGACGGTGTCGATGAATGCCTGGATTCCTTCCATTCAGCCGTGAAAGAACGATTCCGGCAGCCTTTTCCGGCAACCGTGTCCTGACCGCAACCATGTCGCTCGGAATTACAGAGACCGGGTTCGTTGCTGATGAACTGGACAGCCGTTGGTCAATGCCTGTCCTTTCCGGAACGTTACCGCCGGAATGCCGCAAGGACGTGGAATCACTGCGAAGATTCATTCGCGAGTGCATTGACCGCGGCTCGCTGGCAGGTCCCGTGTTACCCGATGCGTTCCGTGAGGTCCTGCTGACCGGGTCAACCGGGTTCATAGGCCGTTTCTTCCTGTGTGAGCTTCTGCGGCAGAATCCCGGGCTGAGGGTGCACTGCGTTGTCCGCGCCAATGATGTTGCCCATGGACTTGAACGCATTTGCGCTGCCCTGCGGCAGGCGGAAATCTGGGACGACTCCTTCACATCGCGCATCGTAGTCGTTGTTGGCGACGTCTCCAGAGCCGGGTTCGGCCTGCCCGCCGGGCAATTTGCCGACCTGTGTCGATGCATTGATGCCGTCTATCACCTGGCGGCCGACATCAGTGTCCAGGCATCATACCAGGATATACGCAAGCTCAACACCTTCGGCGTTCGCAACGTGCTCGAACTTTGCCTGAGCAATCGATTCAAGCACCTGTTCTTCGCCTCCACGCTGGGCGTGTTTCCCCAGTACTTCTACGGTTTTGCAAACGAATTCAGGAGCGAACGCATTTTCGACGGAATGCAGCCGGATCTGGCGAAAATGAAGGAGAAGTTTCCGATCGGCATGCTCGGTTATCCGTGGAGCAAGCTGACATCCGAACAGGGGCTATTCTTCGCGCGGCAGGTCGGCATGCCACTGGTGATCTTTCGCCTGCCGCAAACCAATCAATCCGGTTCGGGTTTCAGCCCCCCGGAAGATCTTGCCGTCAGGATATTTGCCGCAGTTGCCGAATGCGAAGTCGTTCCGAAAGGGTTCACATTCCGAAGCAGCAACGAGGCCGTCGATACGCTGAGCCAGATCTGTGTGGCCATTTCCCTGAATCCGAACAGGCGGTTCGGGATCTATCACTGTTGCAACCCGCAACTGGATCCGTACGACCTGGAACCTGCCGATTTCGGATTCTATTGGCCAAGAGTGCCTTACGACTCGTTCAGACGCGTATGCCAGTCTCGGGGCGAGGCTTCTCCATTGCACGGCCGCTGGTCAGTGCTCGATCAGTTCGAGCGATATTGGTTCAGCAGTGACAAACCGCGAGACCGCTTGCCGGTCGAGGATCGTGCCATTCGCGAAGACTGCCCGCATCCAATCAAGTGGCCGGGAACCTTCACCAAACTCAGACGCACTCACGACTGGGTCCAGCGCAACCGTCAGGATTGGCCATACACCATTCCTCGAAGCCGTCTGCAATTCGATTGCCTGATGGACCGGGCCGCGTGCTTTGCCCGGGAGTTTGGCGTTGAGTTCGATTTGGCCTATCCGAACTGGATGCGCCAGTCGCTGCAAAGACTGGTCGGCGAGCTGAACAAGCCGGAGTCGGGGCTCATCAAGGACAGGCTTGGCAATGTCGTATTCGAACTGAGCCGTTTCCTGCGTCAGCACGCCGAAGTGGCCGGCGAGCGGCAGCGATACACGGAGATCGGGAACGAGGAGATCGTCAGGCCCGTGTTCATCGTCGGGATCAACCGAAGCGGCACGACCCTGCTGCACCGCCTGATGGCGCAAGACCGGAGGTTCTGGGCATTGAGGCTGTTCGAACTGATCAAACCTGTCCTGTCCTCGGGTCGCTACGACACTGTCGCGGGCACGTCCGAAGATCTCCGGTGGTCACAGGCGGAGGAAGCGTCTAGCGCGATTGAAGTCTTCGACGCGCTGAAAGGTATTCACCCCGTCGAATTCGACGAACCGGAAGAAGATTTTCCGATTTTCAAATTCTGCTTCAAGAGCTGGACCTATGCTTCGCAGTTCCGCGTGCCCGGCTTTGCCCGCTGGCTTGCCGAGTGCGGTCTTGGCGATGCCTATTCCTTCCACCGCCAGATGCTGCAGCAATACACGTGGCAGCGCCGGCAGGCTCAACCCGGGCACGAAGGACAGTGGCTGCTGAAGATGCCGTTTCACCTCAAGGAGATGAATGCCTTGATGGCGAACTATCCCGACGCGTTGTTCATCCAGACCCACCGGGCTCCCGCCGAGGCGCTGGCATCGTGGTGCAGCCTGGTGGACCGGGCGCGCTCTGTCGTCTTGGAACCGGTCCCGGCGCATGAGACCGGTGCTGAACAACTGGATTTCATGAGCAGGATGCTGAATGGTGCGGCGAGGTTTCGCCATGAGAATCCTGACCTGGAAAACCGTTGGTTCGACCTGGCATACGCCGATTTGATCCATGACCCCATGGCAGTCATTCGTAAAGCCTATGGCCGTTTCGGCTGGGATTTGGATCCGTCAGTTGCCAATGACATGAACTCGTGGCTGCAACAGCAGGAAGTGCGGCGGCGCCATGAACGCCGGCACAGCTACGCCCTGGATGATTATGGACTCACGCGAGGCGAGGTTTCCGGTGCATTCGCACCTTACCTGGAGTTTGCGGCCGATCGTGGAATTCGCATGTAGTTGTCTTGGAGGTTCCGGATTCTCCAGGTTAGTAACGCGGCGCGCCCTTCATCACTGGATCGAACGGAGTTGCGCCGGTCCGCGTGCGGCGTTCCGGACCCATGGGGAAAGTGCTGCATGGCGAGGCCGTGCAGAGTCTGCGAGGTCTGCAGGGTGTCGCGGTGACGTGGTCGTGGCGACGATCCGACCCGTGCATCAACCCCGGAAAATCCACCTCCCGGCCCCGGGTCGGATGAAGGAACCAGGATCCCGTCATGCACGGTGTAAACATCAGGCTGCCGACGCAGAAACATGCTTTGACCGCTTCTTGCACTTCCGGGCCAATGCCCTAATCTCTTCTGCAGTTTCGCCGGTGTTGGTGATCTCGATGCCGGTGAAGTCGCAAAAGTGCTGGAATATTTTGGGTGTGGTGTGTGAACAAGCCGCCGCAGGGCGTAAAGAATTGCACTTCCCCCGCGCATCCGCGAGGTGCCGAAAGCCCTGTAGACACAACGGCTTGGTGCCCGTGCGGCGTTTGGGAAACAATACAAGCTCATCGCGGCCCTGCGTCAGAGCGACCACGAAAACCCGGTCTGCGTCGCGGCGGTGCACCCGCACCCGCTGACCGGGTGCAGTCCTGGCAAGATATGCTGCCTGCGCCGCTGCGAAGCACGTTCTTCTCGGCGAAACCGCACCGGAGCTGCTGGCCGGCGTCGCCGAAACGGCGTCGGCGGAATGGGTGTTTCCCTGCAAGGGAGGAGATGTACCGCTGACCAGGGTCGATCTCTACTCGTACTAGATCAAGGCGCGCGATACAGTCGGGATTGTGACGGATGCGTGGCGGCATGACCTGCGCCACGTGCACGCCTCGTACGCGGTCATGAACGGCGAAAGCCCGCATGTCGCGGGTCGCCTGCTCGGTCATCGGCGGGCATCCACGACGAATCGCTATGTCCATCCCGACGACGCAACCCTGAGCCAAATCGCCGAGCGTGTGGCAGGAGTATTCCAGCGGAAAATAAGGTGGTGTCAAACCCGTTATCTAGCGGACGCCACACACTTCGAGTAAGTTAACGGGTGGGGCGATGGAGTGGGAGATAGTCGGTGCCGAGTGAACGTGGACCTGTTTGCGTGTCAGTGATCAACATGAAGGGCGGCGTCGGCAAGACAACGACCGTCGCTCTTTTGGGACGACACGCCGCATTAAAAAACCTTCGCGTCCTCGTCGTCGACCTTGATCCTCAGGCAAATCTGAGCCAAGCATACATGAGGAAT
>JAPOVX010000272.1 GCA_026707935.1 Paracoccaceae bacterium | reverse complement strand
GATTTTTCTGACAATCTTGTGCGTGCGCTCAAACCTGATCCCCGGGTGCTCGCGCGTTACATTGCGGATCACTTTCAGTCGAAAGACCTTGTTCTGGTCGATTGCCCGCCGACTGAGTCTGTGTTCACGAGAGCCGCATATCATGCTTCCCGATATGTCTTGGTACCGGTGCGGCCCGAGTATTTCGCGACCGTAGGATTCCCGTTGCTGGCGAAATCGCTTGAATCATTTAGAACGGAGAACCCTTCTCACAACATTGAGGTTATTGGCGTTGTCATAAACAATGGGTTTTATGATGGAGGTAACGACGGGGGACCTGAAAAACGCCGTGCAATGCCGGAGATACTTGAAGAAGCGAAAAAGAACGGATGGCACATATTCAGCAAGCAGATTCCCCACTCTCGCGGATTCCCCAAGCTTATGCGCGGTGACAGGAGCCACGTTGGTAACTCCTGGCGCTTTCGCCTGTTTGCCAATGAGTTTCTTGATCGTCTCGGATTGGAAGAGGACGCCTAATGCCACAACAAAACCTAACCGAAACTTTGCAAGGGTTGGTGCGTCGCCATGGCCTAAGTTCAGTTTTGCATAGTCTTGCCGATATACAAGCAGCACCAGACCAGGACACTTCTTCTATATCGCGGAAGCGTTCCTTCAATACAGGGAGCAAGTTGTCAGCGGTCAACTACGTCGAAAAGATGACGTTGCCCCAAGAGAAGGCTGAAGTCATGAAGTGTGCTGCTCAGCGTTTTGAAGATGGCGGATTTCTTCCCAGTATTGCAGACATCCGCGAGTTTTGTCGCATTCATGATGTCGAGCTAGGCAAATCAGCTTCGCGGGTAAGTTCAATCCCGCGTTTGTTTACGTTTCTTGCGGCCATGGATACCGCAAGAATAGCAAAATTGCTCAATGAAGGCGCGTTTTCCGGGCCGACTCGCCTAGCGCCTGTTGCTGATGCAATCCGCAACCGATCTACTGTGCGTAGCCATAAACATGCGGGCCAATTGGCGCAGATGGCATCGGATGCGACGATCTCAGGTCATTCGAAAAATCGCTAGTGGTTCCTGGAATGTTGCATAGACGCGCCTTTGCCATGAGAGTTGGTGATCCTTCGAGACGTGGTTGCAGTTGAGATAGGGGAATCTCGAAATGGCACGATGCAAGTGGTGCAATAAACGCGGCATTTTCTTGTCCGTGGACGCCAATGGCCTTTGTAGAGATTGCGAGCATTTGACGGTCGAAATACACAGTAGAATTAAAGTTTTGCAAGAGTCTATGCGTTTGGCACACGAGGGAAAAACACATGGCACTCGCCTCTCTCGTTGCGAATTGGCGATTGAGCATGCCGAATTTCTTTTCGAGTTCGAACAGAAGGGAGTCCCAACGGTATCTCCGGCTCCATCCTCCATCCTTCGTGCATATCAGGACCTTAGAACGGAGATCATTGTTAATGAAGCATCGGACATTTCAAAAAAGGCATTTGAAAAATCAGACTTGGCGACAACAGCGAAGTCCAAGGAGCGTGTTCTTGCCACTGCGGTGCTGAAGGTGCGCGAGGTGGGTCAAGGTCTTGAAGAGCGCTCGTATGTGGATTCCTTGGAACTGGAACTTAGAAAGGAGATTCACCGTGTCACTCTCGACGGATACTTGAATGCTGCACGCAAGGCAGAGTTCAAGGGAAACATCAAGAAGGCCATTGATCAATATCAGGAAGCGTTGTTTTTCATACGAAATGATGACATCGACGATGCTCAGCAACAATCCGAAATCCTTGATCTAGAGGCGAAGCTAGAAGAACTGGGAGCGAACTGACTGCAGGTTAGCTTGGAGTTTTCAGGAAAGAGCGCAGACTAGGAGTGGTGCAAATTCGTGCCAACACCGAGGTAAATCTTCCAACAGCACCGCGAATGGTGCCGGAGCTTCGCCCATGGACCAAAGCACATTTTGGGACTACAATCGTGTCCTGAGTGAAGCGGCGGCTTGACGGTGGAGTGAGCAAAGAGAACGAAGCAGCGAGGCGGCTAACACTCAGAAAAACCGGAATTATTTTGCCGCCAAGTTAAATTGGCGGCCCGCCTTTGTGTGCATCGCAGATGTGTGGGGTGCGTTCCCTGTTGAGAGTGAAATTTTTCGACTGCCAAATCGATGGTTCCTTTGCCAAGGGGGCTATGAGATGGCAGGGACAATGGCAGCACGTCAAGAAGAACGGGTTGTTGTTTCGAACACCTGTCACGCGCACGAGCCGGCAGCCATGCCGGGACAGTTAAATACGGACGGCAGAAACCGGCCGGGAGTCGACGGCGTGTTCTCCTGCGGTCCATGAAGGCGGATTCATGACACATATTCTCGCGATAGATCAGGGCACGACGTCGAGCCGGGCAATTGTCTTCGACCGGTCACTGAATCCGGTGGCCGTTTCCCAGAAGGAGTTTCCCCAGATCTTTCCTGCTTCGGGGTGGGTTGAACACGATCCCGAAACCATCTGGACGAGCGTCGTCGAGACGTGCCGCGAGGCGATATCCAAGGCGGGTGACGCCAGGATCTCGGCGGCCGGAATCACCAATCAGCGTGAAACGGTGGTCGTCTGGGACAAGGTCACGGGCGCAGCGGTCGGGAATGCCATTGTCTGGCAGGACCGCAGGACCTCCGAACTCTGTGCCCGTCTCAAGGCGGAAGGGCATGAGCCGGACGTCACCGCACGAACCGGACTCCTGCTTGACCCGTACTTCTCGGGAACCAAGCTCAAGTGGCTGCTGGAGTCGGATTCTTCGCTTCACGGCCGGGCCGCAGCGGGTGAATTGCTGTTCGGTACGATCGACAGTTTCCTGATCTGGCGGCTGACGAAAGGCGCCGTGCACGCGACCGATGCGACCAACGCCTCGAGAACGCTCCTGTACAACATTCGGGAAGGTTCGTGGGATGCCGGCATGCTGGACATGCTCGGCATTCCGGCGGCCATGCTGCCCGAGGTCAGGGACTGTTCAGCCGATTATGGGGTTTGCCCGGCCGAATTTTTCGGCCAGGAGATTCCGATCGCCGGTGTTGCCGGAGACCAGCAGGCAGCGACGATCGGGCAGGCCTGTTTCGAGCCGGGGATGCTGAAATCGACCTACGGTACCGGCTGTTTCGCCCTTCTGAATACCGGTCAGGATGCAGTTCACTCGCAGAACCGGTTGTTGACGACGATTGCCTTCCGCTTTGGAGGCGAGGTCACCTACGCGCTCGAAGGGTCGATCTTCATTGCCGGCGCCGTTGTCCAGTGGCTGCGGGACGGCCTCGGGATCATCGAATCGGCGGCGGAAACCGGAGAAATGGCGGAGGTGGCCGACCCGGCGCAGGAAGTGACCCTGGTTCCCGCGTTCACCGGCATGGGCGCGCCATATTGGGATCCCGACTGCCGGGGCAGCATTTTCGGTCTGACCCGCAACACCGGACCGGCGGAAATCGCGAAGGCCGCGCTCGAAAGCGTGGCCTTCCAGACGCGGGATCTTCTCGAGGCAATGAAGACGGACTGGTCCGGTCGGGATTCGCGGTCGCCGGGCACCATCCTCAGGGTTGACGGCGGTATGACAGGAAATGACTGGGTCATGCAGGCACTGGCCGACCAGTTGGGTGCGCCGGTCGACCGGCCGAGGATCACCGAGACGACAGCCCTGGGAGCAGCCTGGCTTGCAGGATGGCATATCGGGTTATATGGTGGCCCGCAGTCATTCTCGAACAGCTGGTCGCTTGACCGGCGTTTCGAGCCGGAATTGTCCGAATCCAGCAGGAACAAGGCGTACGACAGATGGCGAGACGCGATCCGGCGTACTGTTTCGTGTTAGCGCTGACCTGCGCGTGTCTGGCCCTTTCGGGATGCCAGGAAGTCCAGCCGCCCGAAGAACCTGCAGAACCTGTCGCCGCTCCGGCCGCTCCTGCCTGCGATCTCGAAACCTACCGGGAACTGATCGGCATGACGGAGGCGATGCTCGAGTTCGTGCATCTTCCGGACGGTCACCGTGTCCTGCGTGCCGATACGGCCGCGACGACCGATTACGTGCCGACCAGGTTGAACATTTCGGTTTCCGAAGATCGAACGGTCACGAGAGTCGCTTGCGGATAACGATCGGTGGTCGCTCCTTTCGACCCTTGGATCCCTGCACGTTGCCGCCGGTCAGGGACGTACCCGGCCGCATGCCCGGCATTGCCGCCGGAAGCAATGGCACAGGATCAGCTGGTCAGACCGGCGACGGACCGGATCGTGCCGGCTCTGCGTCCTTGGGAAAATGGTCTCCGAATTCCTCGATCACGCGGGCGTAGGCGTCCCGCTTGAACGGTACGATCCTTCCGATGAGTTCCGACACCGGCAGCCAGGCCCACCGGTTGAATTCGGGCTCTTCGGTGGCGATGTCCACCATGGCATCATTGCCCAGGAACCGCATGAGATACCAGGACTGCAGTTGCCCCCGGAACCGCCCGCCCCACAAGCTGTCGATCAATTCGGGTGGCAAGTCGTAGGCGACCAGTTCCCGGGCCTCGGCCAGGATCTCGACCGCTTCGGGAGGGATGCCCGTCTCTTCACGGAGTTCCCTGAGCGCAGCGCCCTCATGCGTTTCACCGGGATCAATTCCTCCCTGGGGCATCTGCCATGCGTCGGAAGGGCCATCGATCCGCTGGCCAGCGAAGACCAGGTACGACGGGTTGACAAGCATGATGCCGACACAGGGCCGGTAGGGAAGATGATGGAACGACCGGTCGATCACGAAGTCATCGCCCGTCCACGTTTTGCCCGGCCGGGAGAGGACGATCAGTCGTTCGAGATGACCGACAATCCGTGCAGGATGTCGAGGGCATAGGCGAGCTGATTGTCCTGGTTTCGGATCTCTTCCATTTCCTGCCGGCGCGCGGTCTCGCTCGCCAGATCGTCCCTGGTTTCGTCTTCCACGTCTTCGTTTGCCAGTGCACCCCTGAGATCGGACTCGAACCGCGTGAAACGGCTGTCGACCTCTTCCTCGGGTTGTTCGACGGGCGGCTCCGGTTCCACGTAGACATCGGGATAGATCCCGAGGGCCTGGATGGAGCGGCCAGAGGGCGTGTAATAGCGCGAGATTGTCAGGCGAACGGCACCTTCGTCATCGAGTGGAAGTATCGACTGAACCGAACCCTTTCCGAAGCTCTTGGTCCCGACCAGGACTGCGCGGCGATGGTCCTGCAAGGCGCCCGCGACGATTTCCGATGCCGAGGCAGAACCGCGATTGATGAGTATGACGATCGGCTTGCCCTGGGCCAGATCGCCGGGTTCGGCGTTGTGACGACTGGCCGCATTGGAAAGGCGTCCACGCGTGGAGACGATTTCGCCCTGTTCCAGGAAAGCATCCGACACCTTGATCGCCTGGTCGAGCAGGCCGCCGGGATTGTTGCGGAGGTCAATGACGAATCCTTCGACCGCATCGATTCCGCCAATCTCCTCCGTCGTTTTCTGGATTTCTTCCTCGAGATTGTCATACGTCTGTTCGGTAAAGGAAGATACCCGCAGAATGGCGGAGTTGCCCACGACGCGTGATCGAACGGCCCGGATCTTTATGATGTCGCGAATGATCGTGACGTCAAACGGATTTTCCTCCCCTTCGCGGCTGATGGTGACGATGACTTCCTTGCCGACCGGCCCGCGAAGGTTTTCGACGATTTCATTCAGGGTGAGGCCATAGGTCTGTTTACCATCCACGAAGATGATCAGATCGCCTGCTTCGATCCCGGCATCCGCCGCAGGGGTTCCGTCGATCGGCGAAACGACCTTCAGGATCCCGTTTTCCAGGGTGATCTCGATTCCGACCCCGCCAAATTCACCCTTGGACTGGACCTGCATTTTCTCGAAGTCCTTTGGCGGCATGTATCCCGAATGCGGGTCCAATGCCGACAACATTCCGTCAATGGCGCTCCTGATCAGTTCCGTGTCATCGACTTCTTCGACATACTTCGAACGAACGGTCTCGAAGACGTCGCCAAAGAGGTCGAGTTGCTCGTAGGTTGATTCAGAAAGCTCGTTCTCCTGTGCTTGGCCCGGGCCTGCCAGACACAACGAGATGGCAAACCCCACGAGGCTAAGTCGAGCAAACATTAGAGGCCGATTCTTCATCTCATTTTCCATATGTTTCGAAAGACCCATCGATGCCGGACGCAAAATCAGGCCACATGGGCGGAATCGCTCCGATCGAGGCACCGAAATCCAAGGATATGCGCGCCTGTCATGCAACTTCGGAAGGGATTTGCCAAGGGTTATCCGGCGCGATCGTGTCCGGTTCAGCAAATTTTGATGTGCAGATGATCATGGCGTGAACCGTTCCCGCCCGAGCTGCACTTTGGCAAGGGCGGCCGGCACGCCGCTTTCATCGGGTTCCCGCCCGTCATGTCCGGTTGAGCAAGGACTGCCCGGTCATTCCGGCTGCCGGCTCCAACCCTCCAAGCTCGAGCAGCGTTGGCGCGACGTCGGCGAGGCGGCCACCGCACCTGAGTTCAATGCCGGATCGACTTCCGATGACCGCAAGGGGCACGGGATTTGTCGTGTGGGCCGTGTGGGGACCTCCGGTCACCTGATCGATCATGACCTCGCAGTTCCCGTGATCCGCGGTCAGGATCATCACGCCCCCTGCATCGGCGAGTGAACGGACGATGTCTCCGAGTCCACGGTCGACCGCAGCGCAGGCGCGGATGGCCGCATCGAGGTTCCCGGTATGTCCGACCATGTCCGGGTTGGCATAGTTGACGACCAGGAATTCGTGACTGCGGGCCGAAAGGACATCGATGACCGCCGCGGTTACCTCCCTGGCCGACATGTCAGGCTGCAAGTCGTAGGTGGGAACCCGCGGACTCGGGATCAACCTCCTGTCCTCCCCGGGAAAGGGGATCTCATTGCCACCGTTCAGGAAGTAGGTCACGTGCGGATACTTTTCGGTCTCCGCGATGCGGACCTGACTGAGCCCCGCCTCGGAAATCCGCTGTCCCAGGGTTCCGGGCAGCGCGTCCTTCTCGAAAACACTGTCCATGAATTCGTCATGGGCGTCCGAATAGGAAACGAAACCGGTCATGGCCGAGAGCCCGGGCCGGATTCCGGTTTCGAAATGGTCGAAGGAACGCGCACCGATCGACGCAAGCAGCTGTCTCACCCTGTCAGCACGAAAGTTCACGCAGATAAGCCCGTCGCCGCTTGCCATCCCGCCAAAGTTCCCGACAACGGCCGGGCGAATGAATTCATCGGTCACGTCATCAGAATAGGCACCTGCGATGACGGAATCGGGCGTCTCGTGATGCGGGGCGTCACCGTGGACCATGGCCCTGAAGGCCGCCCGGGTCCTCTCCCACCGATGATCGCGGTCCATTGCAAAATACCGCCCGGAAATCGTGGCGATTCGGGGGCTGGCCGGAAGATCGTCCGGGGACGGCTCTCCCGGCATTCCGGTCAGGCATGCCAAAAGGCGTTCCAGGCTTTTCCCCGCGGACATCGGCGCGACATCACGGCCGTCCGTAAAGGCGTGGACAACCGTTGGTATTTCGGCTTCCGACAGAACCTCGACGGTCGCAATCATGTGATCCACGTGCGCATGAACACCACCGTCGGACAGGACGCCGAGAACGTGGGCGGTTCCGCCCGCCCGCCCGACCGCCTCGACAAATCGCCCGATGCCCGCCTGTTTGCCGAGTTCTCCGGAGGAACAGATGCGATTGATCTTCTGGAGCTCCATTTCGACGATTCGCCCGGCGCCGATATTGAGATGCCCGACCTCCGAGTTTCCGATCTGGCCGACGGGCAGCCCGACCTCCGGGCCGTGGGCCGTGAGCCTGGTCGTCGGATATCTTGACATGATGAAGTCGTAATTCGGCGTCCTGGCAAGCCGGACCGCGTTTCCGCCGTTTTCGTCCCGAAGGCCCCAGCCATCAAGAATGCAGAGAACGACGGGGAATCGGGTCATATCGGTTTACCTCGCTCCCGGCCTCTCAGTGCCCGGTATCCGGTCATCTGCGGTGGTAGGCGTTTCCCGCGAGTATGGATGCCGCCCTGTACAGCTGCTCCATGACCATGACGCGCGCAAGCAGGTGCGGCCAGACCATCTTGCCCATCGAGACCACGACTCCTGCACTCTTCCGAAGATCCGGATGGAGTCCTTCAACGCCCCCGATCAGGATCGAGGCATGGGCGCATCCCTCGTGGTTCCACCTGGACAGGAGCTCGGCAAACTCCGGGGATGTCATCGACCGCCCGCGCTCGTCCATGGCGATGCTGCGCGCGAATCCGGGGATGATGCGCCTCAATCGCCGTGCTTCCTGCAATGGATCCGGCGTTTTCCCCGTCTCGACCTCGACGACTTCCGCCGGGCCGATGCCCTGTCCCCTGCCGAGACGGTTGAACCTGTCGAGGTAATCGTGAAAGAGACCTGCTTCCGGTCCCTGACGCATGCGTCCGACGACGCAAAGCCGGATCTTCATCTCCGGACCGGACCGTTCAGGCGCGTGTCGCCCTGCTATCGGGCAGCCACATTTTTTCCAGCCGGTAGAATTCTCTCACTTCCGGGCGGAAGATGTGGACGATGACGTCGCCGCAATCCATCAGCACCCAGTCGCTTGCCTGTTTGCCTTCCATCCTGCACAACAGTCCCAAGTCCTGCTTGAGCCGCAGGGCCAGTTTTTCCGAGATCGCGGAAACCCGCCGTGACGACCGGCCTGACGCAACCACCATGTAGTCGGCCATCTCGGACTTGCCACGCAAGTCGATCGAGATGATATCGTCTGCCTTGTCATCTTGGAGGGAATTCAGGATGAAATCGAGCATCTGTTCGCTCGGCATGGAACTGGCGGTATCGTCTTCCGCCATGTCAACATGTCTGTTCAGAACGGTTTCCTCCGTTGGTTCACCCGGTCATGCCTTCCCTTCGGCGCCGGTTCCCGAATCCTAGCAAAAGCCCGAGTCGCTGCCAAGGTTGAACGGTTCCGTGTTCACATGCGAACAAAGCGTTCATAGTCATCGGCGATCGCGCGCGCCAGTTCACCGACCTCGAAGCTGTAATCCCCGATCTTGCCGACCGGCGTGACCTCGGCCGCAGTGCCCGTCAGCCAGCACTGCTGAAAATTTTCGAGTTCCGAAGGAAGGATGTGCCGTTCCTCCACCTTGATCTGCCGTTCTTTCAGCAGCGAAATGACAGTCTGCCGGGTCAGACCGTTGAGGAAACAGTCGGGCAGAGGCGTGTGCACGACACCGTCACGGACAAAAAAGATATTTGCACCGGTAGCTTCTGCAACGAATCCCCTGTGATCGAGCATCATGGCATCCGAGCAACCCTTTGCTTCGGCGGCATGTTTCGACAGCGTGCAGATCATGTAGAGCCCCGATGCCTTGGCGAAGCAGGGAATGGTTTCAGGCGACGGACGCTTCCAGCGTGAAATATCGAGGCGTGCACCCTTGTCCTTGGCGTCTCCGTAGTAGGCGCCCCAACTCCAGGCCGCCACGGCCATTCTGACGGGATTGGCGGAAGCGGTGACTCCCATGTCTTCTCCCGAACCCCGCCAGCACACTGCGCGAACATAGGCATCACTGAGGCCATTGGCCTCCATCGCCTGGTACTTGGCCGCCTCGATCTCGTCGACCGTGTACGGGATGGGCAGATCGATGTCCCGGCCGGATTTCAGCAGACGTTCGGAATGTTCCCGGCTCTTGAAAATCCTGCCATTGTAGGCGCGTTCACCCTCGAACACCGACGAAGCGTAGTGAAGCGCATGGGTAAGGACGTGGATATTGGCCTCGCACCACGGAACGAGTTCTCCATCCAGCCAGATGACACCTTCGCGATCGTCGTATGCTGCACCAGCCATTCTTCCCAATCCTGTTCGATTTCCGCTGCCTGTGCGACAACCGGCGGGGCGCCGGCTCAAGAAATCCCGGCGCGCATTCGCGTCCGAGAATCATGCACACCAATAACGAATACCTCTGGCTATGTCAACATTTCTGACATATTATGGCAAGCGATTTCGGGCTATCCGAAATGAGTGCCGATGACGCGGGATTGGGAATGCAGGACCAACAGTCACTTCAGAAACAGACGAGTCGGGATCCACGGCTTTTTCTGACCGATGATCAGTTGTTGCAGGGCATTGAACTGATGTTTTTCGCCTACAGAGGATTCACCTCGGACCCGGACCGAATTCTCGAGCAGTACGGCTATGGGCGCGCGCATCATCGGGCAATTCACTTCATCAACAGGAGCCCGGGCATCACGGTCAACCGATTGCTGGAAATCCTTGGTGTGACAAAGCAGTCGCTGACCAGGGTTCGAAGGCAGTTGTCCAATGATGGAATGATGGAAAGCCGGATCGACAAAGTTGACCGGAGAAGACGAAATCTCTACCTGACTGACCGCGGCAGGGCCCTCGAGCGCCAACTCTCGAAGGCCCAGCGCAAGCGCATGCACGACGCGTACAGGGATGCGGGACCTGATGCCGTGCGCGGATTCCGCCGGGTACTCGAAAACATCATGGACCACCACTTGCGGCAACTTGCCCGAAATCTGGGCGAGGATTGACGTGTCCGCCAGAACTGAAGCCCATATCCTGGTGGTCGACGATGACGAGCGCCTCCGGGACCTGCTGCAGAAATTCCTCGTCACGAACGGCTACCGGGCGAGCGTGGCAAGGGACGCGATGCACGCAGGGGTTCTCATGGAGGGACTCGAGTTCGATCTGATCGTTCTGGATGTCATGATGCCCGGTGAAGATGGAATCACCTTTGCCGCGGGTCTTCGTGATAACCGGGTCGAGACGCCGATTCTGATGCTCACGGCACGGAGCGAATCGAATCAACGAATCATGGGACTCGAGGCCGGTGCTGACGATTTCCTCGGCAAACCGTTCGAACCAAGGGAGCTGTTGCTGCGGATCAACGCCATATTGAGGCGTGTTCCGGAGAAGGAGACCGGGGAGGCGCAACCGAAGACCCTGTACCTGGGAAGCCGCCATTACGACATCATGCGCGGCGAACTGTGGCACGAGGGACAGCCGGTCAGGCTGACGGCGACGGAAGCGGTTCTGATGCGGGTATTTTCGTCACGTCCGGGAGAAGCGTTCTCGCGTACGGACCTGGTCGAGATCCTGAGGCGAACGGGCAGCAAGGCGCAGAGACGGGCAGTCGATGTCCAGATCACCCGATTGCGCAAGAAGATCGAGGATGAACCGAGGTCGCCGCGTTACCTCCAGACTGTCCGCGGCTCCGGGTACATGCTGGTTCCCGACTGATCCGGGCCGCAGCCAGCCGGTCCCCGCCCGTTCGATCGGTCCCGGATGGCCCGGGTCATCAACAGGCCGTGACGACTCCTGATTGGAAAAGGAATTCGCAACGTGCGATGCGGCATTACAGGAGAAGCCCGGCAGAACCGGCAGAAAAGGGAGGTCGGAATGACAAGATTGATTCAAACGCTGTTCGCCCCAACGGTCATATTCGCGCTCGCGTCTTCGCCTGCGTGGTCGAATCCGTCGCGTTGGGTACACGAGTGGCCCAACACCGACTTCACGATCCATTCGGTCGACCTGGCCGAAATCAGGAACGGAGGGCCGCCGAAGGACGGAATACCCGCGATTGACGACCCTGCATTCGTTTCGGTTGCGGACGAAAACGGGCTTCACGAAAGGGAGCCGGTCATGACGGTAGAAATCGCGGACCAGGTCCCGCGCGCCTATCCCGTCCGGTACCTGATCTGGCACGAAATCGTCAACGACATCATCGGCGATACGCCCGTGGCGGTGACCTTTTGCCCTTTGTGCAATTCGGGACTGATTTTTGACCGGCGCCTCGGGAACGAGCAGTTGTCCTTTGGCGTATCAGGCAAACTCCGCAAGTCCGACATGGTGATGTATGATCGCGAGACCGAGAGCTGGTGGCAACAGTTCGAAGGTGTCGCCATTGTCGGCGAAATGACTGGCGCCGTCCTGGACCAGGTTCCCGGGTGGGTCGAAAGCTGGCTCGATTTCCGGACACGCAATCCCGGAGGCCTGGTCATGATACAGCCCAGCCATCGCAGGCCGTACGGGGCCAATCCCTATGTGGGGTACGATTCGTCGTTTTCCCCGTTCCTTTACAGCGGGGAAAACCCTCCGCATGACATTCCGCCGCTATCCCGGGTCGTCGTGGTCGGCGACCGGGCATGGCCACTGACCCGGGTGAGAGAGGCCGGCGAGATCATCGAGGACGGGGTCCGGATCAAATGGAAGGAAGGGACCGCGTCAGCCCTCGACACGAATGCCATCGCCGAGGGAAGGGATGTCGGTTCAATCCGGGTCAGGGACGCCGCAACGGGCGCCGACATACCGCATGACGTGGCGTTCGCCTTTGCATTCCATGCCTTCACGCCGGAAGGGCGGTGGATGATCGAATAGGGAGCCGCAGGCAAGGCACAGCACCGGCCTTCACTGTCCGGGAATGGCTCATGCCGTGCATGTCAACGCGCGAACCCGGACCCTTGGCGGGACCAGCCGGCGGAGGCCTGTTTTCGTCATGCCTTCGGGCGAATGGCAAACAGGGCAGCCGCTCTTTCGAATACTGCTGGCGCCTCTACCGCGTCGAGGTGCTCCCAGAATGCTTAGGATGAAAGAGTAGTTTCCGAGATCTTTGTGGCATTCCGGTAGAGGCTGACCTGCGGCCTTTTCGGTTATCAATCAATCCGAGATCCGGTGTGATGCACTGCTCATACGGCCTCAACGGTCCATTGAGAAAAACGATTCGGCCAAACGTGCCGATCCGTGTTTCCGAAGACGAAAACCTTGATGATTCCCTTCACCGATATGCCGCTACAGCCGCAGTGTCTACACCGGCCGCTTCAAGCCGTGCGCGCGCGGCCGACACATCGAATTGTTCGAACTTGTCGGGGTGACGCAAAATGATTGCTTCTCCGGCCAACTCGGGCATGTTCCGCTCCAAGAGCATGAGGAATCCGGCTGTCTGCTTGGTATCCAGAGCCCAGTCGATCAATGTCTGAACCACGCCGACTCGCTGGACCTTTTGCCGCGTTCGGGACAGTTGCGTCGTTCTCCCGCGTTCTTCCGTGAGAACATGCTCGAAACTATGAATCGTACGCCAGAAATCGAACTCAACAGTCCCCGGACGCTCCGACGGAAGAACCGACACCAGCTTGCGGAGCGCGGCATCGGCAAGCGCATCGGCTTCGCGTTTACGAGCGTATTCGATAATCCTGCGCAGTTTCTCGGGATCGTCGCAAGATGAAACAAACTCGATCATTCTTGGTATGTCCGCTTTCACCATGTTTGGCTTCTTTTCTCGCTCGTTCCTCGAAAAGCACCGGCACGCAGCACGAACGCAACGCGCCATGTCGCAATTTACGTTGCAGCGACGAACGCAAGGCCGAACTCCGACCAGGTGCGAGTGAATCTCTGACCTTAACTCCGACCTAGCACCATCGCGTCGCCGACCGGTTCATCATGTCGGCAACAAGCCCACGACACGGGCAATCAGCGAATAGCTTCAAATAGAATTCTCTCGCTAGAAGAGTCATTGCAAGGCCGGTAGATTCGCAATTTCCAATCGCTTTACGGCGATTGCAACCAAGCGTTCGTCGAAAATCCTAACCTTACGCTGACCGGCCTGAAAGCCACCAGCCCAGTTCTTGAGACCTTCCATCACCCCATTGACGCTTAGCTCGATGCCATCTTGCTGTAGCAACCAGTCGACAGTAGCGAGAAGTTCCATCCCGAGTGGTGACTCGAATCCGTCGATAGTTGCCGACGCCCATTCGAGAACGCTCAGGTATTCCCAACCCTCATCCGAGTGAATGTATGCTTGAACACGGCCGCGCTTTTTTTCGTTGAACCAAATCAAATCTGTTGGATCCGCGTCCGCTATCCTTTTGACACAGCGAAGGTAACTACCATCGAGATTTTTCAGCAAATGCATCAGATTATGCGAGTAGGGGCCATACTTATCGGCCCGGAAATCAAATTCGAGTGGTTCGTTCACCTGAAGCCTTTGAATCCCTCGGTCGATGAACCAAGCAAGCTTCTGTACTTCGAGGATTGAACAGTCGATTCCAAGAATGGAGTAACGACGCACCATCTCCGCCATAAGGGCTCCTGCGGGGGTTAGTTCTTCCACCCCGGTCCGCTTGTCAATGTTCTGATAGCTGACGGTAGGTTCGTAGATGATTGCATCGATGTCATCTAGTGCCTCAAGTGCAGAGTGCATCAGCGGACGAACATCATCCCAATGCAGCCCTCCATTTCCGCAACCAAGTGACGGAATTGCAACTGACCGTATGTTCTTCTCACGAGTGACACGTACAAGATCCTCAAGCCCTTCTACCACCCATTCAGTCTTCGTCTTGACGCGCCAATGGGTTTTTGTTGGAAAATTGATGATCCAGCGAGGTCCAAGTAATTCGACATTTTCTGTAACGAACATTTTCCCAATTCGCACCTCACCGGCTTCGCACGCGCGCGCATAGCTTTCAAAGTTGCGAGGAAATCTCCCCTTGAACATCAAGGCGATCCCCTTTCCCATGATCCCGACAGTGTTGACAGTGTTGACGACCGCTTCGACGTCGGCTGCGAGAAGGTTGCCTTTCGTGTACGTAATCATCGGAAATACCAATTTGGTCGCGCAACGATCTTCATTGTGAGGCCGACCTCCTCACGTTGCTCCTCAATCGTTCGTTTTTTGTTCTCATTCAGGCACACTATGTCCGCCAGATGTTCCGCTGGCAAGTGCCTGTAGACAAGGGCCTCGGCCTGATATCGATCGGTTTTCTCAAGATCGTTGAAATTGGCGGGGCCGGTCCGCTTCATGCAGCGCGCCTGGCCCGTGAGCTCGATATCTCCCGGATTATCGTTCCACCTGCACCGGGTGCCCTATGTGCACTCGGGCTTCTCGTAACCGATCTCAAGGCGGATTTTTCCCAGACCCGCCGGATTTCGCTGTCACCGGACGCGGTCTCCGAAGTTTCGGACATCTACGATGTGCTGGCGGACCGGGCCACGCGCTGGCTTGACCGCGAGTCCGTTCCGACAGAAAGGCGCATGCTCATCCGCACGGCCGACATGCGCTATATGGGCCAGAACCATGAATTGCAGGTGCCGGTCCCCGCAGGCCCGATTGCCGTCGGCAGCATTGACCGTGTCGCGGACAATTTCGAGGCGGCACATCGCCAGCGCTTCGGTTTTGCAGTGGAGGGCGAATCCATCGAATTCGTCACCCTGAGAATCGAGGCGCTCGGGCATGTCGACAAGACGGAACCATCAAGGGCGCCAGTTCGAGAACATGCCGGCTCACCCGATCCGCGGGACAGGCGGAACGTTTGGTTGCCGGAACCGGGCGGGCCCGTCGAATGCCCTGTCTATTCCAGGTCGGATCTCCTGCCCGGACAAACGATTCCCGGACCGGCAATCGTGGAACAGATGGACACGACCACGCTGGTCCTGCCGGAAATGCTGGTCCAGGTCGATGAATGGCAGAACCTGATCATGGAGCCGGCCTGATGCCAGGCATGGACCCGATCACGGTGGAAGTCATCGGCTCTGCGCTATCCTCGATCGTGGAGGAGATGGGCGAGGCCCTTGTTCGGGCATCGTATTCCACCAACATCAAGGAACGGCGTGACTGTTCGACCGCCCTGTTTGACCGAAATGGCAAGACCTTGTGCCAAGCCGAACACATCCCGATGCATCTGGGAAGCTTCATTGGCGTGATCAGCCACATCTGCGGCCATTTTGACGCGGATGAGATTCGCGCCGGAGACGTGTTCATGGCCAACGATGCCTATACGGGCGGTGGAACCCATTTGCCGGACATCGTGCTGGCCGAGCCCGTGTTCTTTGACGGGATTCTGGTCGCCTGGACAGTGAATACGGCGCACCATGCAGATTTCGTCGACCGGGGCCACGATCACATATACCAGGAAGGATTGCGCATACCTCCGGTCCGGCTCTACCGGGAAGGCAAGCTGCAGGACGACTTGCTGGCAGTGTTTCTTCTCAACTGCCAGGTGCCTGGCGAGCGGATGTCCGACATCCGCGCGCAGATGGCAGCCAACCGGCTGGGGATCCAACGTCTACTGGACCTTTGCACCAGGTATGGAGTGGAAACCGTGATGGCGGCCGGAGATGCCCTTCAGGATTATGCCGAGCGGAAAATGCGTGCCGGAATCGCATCGATTCCCGACGGAACCTTTCGATTCGAGGACGTGTTTGACAGCAACCAGTATCCCGAGGTGCTGCCGCTTTCCGTCGGGATCACGATCGCGGGTTCAGACATTTCACTCGAGTTCAATGGTCCGCCCCAGGTCCGGGCCGGATTGAACATGGCATACACCGCGCTTCTTGCGACAAGCTACTATGCGGTCAAGTCCGTCGTCGATCCCTCCATTCTGCCAAATGCCGGCCTTGCACGTCCGATCGCGGTATCGGCACCAAGTGGAACCATCCTGAATTGCCAACATCCGGCCGCAGTGGACGGAAGGGTTGCAACATGCCAGCGGGTTGCGGACCTTGTTTTCGGGGCACTGGCCAAGGCCCTTCCGGGCAAGGTCGCCGCGGCGGGAAACGGGTGTTGCACGAGCGCGGTGTTCAGTGGAACCCGCAGCGATGGATCGATATGGGTCTACCTCGAAACCATTGGCGGCGGCGGCGGCGCCCGGCCATCGGCGGATGGTCTTTCGGGCATTCACGTTCATTTGACGAACACGTCGAACCTTCCGGTGGAAGCGCTCGAGCCCGAATACCCCCTGTCGCTTCTGCGTTACGAGCTTGCGAACGGGTCGGCAGGAATTGGAGAATATCGCGGAGGCCTCGGAATTTGCCGGGTCTACCGGGCGGACCGGGAATGCAGGCTCACGATTGAGGGATCAAGGCTGGTTTCCAGGCCCTGGGGGCTGGAAGGTGGTGACGGCGCGAACACGGAATTTTGCACTGGAGACGCGAGAGGTGAATTCTTCGGCACACTCGACCTCTCGCCCGGGCAGATCGTGTCGATTACAATTGCTGGCGGTGGAGGATACGGTCAACCGGAAAGGCGGTCCGCAGCAGCGGTTGCCCGGGACGTGAAAGAGGACATCATTACCGCAGCCTTTGCCGAGAAGGCATACGGTTGCACACGCATTGACTGATGGACTGATAAGCCGGTTACCTCGTTTCCCGTCCCTCGTGGCATTCCTTGTCTAATTGGAGGAAGCCGCGGTGACCGGCTATCTACCGGGAAACCGGCGTTCCGACACGGAAAACATGACTCCCTGAATTCCGGTTCAGAAGCTTCGGGTTTGGAACGGGCTTTCACCAATTTGCCTCTGGATTTTTGGCACCGCATCCGGCGCCAACCCAAAGCTCTGCCTTGTGCAATTTTTCCTCAGGTCCATGTCCGGAAAATGTCGGTATCGGCGATTCGTTCGAGTGCCTCGTCAAAGGGTGGGCCGAAGGCACCCATGTCGCCGATCGCTTTCCATTGGTTTTGCGAGGACAAAAAAAGAAGCGCCCTGCCTGTCGCCTTACCTTACCGGTTTGAGCCGTGGGACGGGGCCTGCGAAGATGTCAGGGTGAGCGTAAGGCCCGTCCCGGCCAAGAACATCAGGGTTCACCGCTCCCTGTGTCTCTCCGATAATCGGCGGGGCCGCCAGGCGGACCAGCTCGCTGCGGGCATCCGGAGCCGACAGGCCCCCAAACTCAACAGGATTGCCAAATCGAAATTGCAGAAAACCCCAGACATGACTCGGGTTGCCAAATCTGTCTTCAACGGTATCCGTGGCCGTCTTTCGAAAAAGGAAACCTTGAATGGCAGGCCCGCCCGGTTGATTTGTCCGCCCGGTTCACAAATCCGGTATGCCCGGAAAGTCGAACGCCTTGCGGGCATGACGCCTGCCTGGACCCGGATGACTTGCAACCTCGGCCATGTTCAATCAAAGAGACCCTGTCACCGGATTCGTCCGCGCCGCCGGGCACAGGTCATGCAGGTGCCAAACCCACAAACCTGAGCGGTACCGCGCGCAGCCGACAAAAAGAGGTCAAGCCCGATGAAACTATTGCCATTCGTGACGCGGAAACCGTTCGTCGCTGTCCTGTTGCTGGAGGGAGTCATTCATTCGGGGGGCAGAATGCGGACGACCGGGCTCAGCGACTCGAGCATGGCGCCGATTATCGAAAAGGCGTTCGGAAAGGGAAAGCCGAGTGCCGTTGCAATCAAGATCAACTCGCCCGGCGGTTCGCCCGTCCAGTCGTCCCTGATCGCGGCGCGAATCCGGCGGCTCGCCGAATCGAAAGGCATTCCTGTCTACGCGTTTGTCGAAGACCTGGCCGCATCGGGAGGGTATTGGCTGGCGGCGGCGGCCGATGAAATCTACGTGGACGCGAACTCGATCGTCGGATCGATCGGGGTCATTCATTCTTCGTTCGGTTTTCACGATCTCCTGAAGCGGTCGGGGATCGAAAGAAGGGTGCACACGGCGGGAAAGGACAAGAGTATACTCGACCCTTTCCTGCCCGAAGACCCTGAACACGTCACCCGCTTGAGAGAGATCCAGGACCAGATGCACAATGAATTCATCAGCCACGTTCGTTCCCGGCGCAAGGATCACCTGAACGGTGATGACCTCTTTACCGGCCGGTTCTGGGTCGGCCGGGCAGCCGTGGAACTCGGACTCGCAAACGATGTCGGCCATCTCATCCCGAAGATGCAGGAGATCTACGGAGACAAGGTTCGTTTCAAGCACTACGGAAAACGCCGGCACGTCTTCGGAAGCATCGGAACCGGAATCGTGCAGGCGGCACTTGATCATATCGAAGACCGGTTCATGATGTCGCGTTATGGCCTGTGACCGGTACGGAACACGTTTCCCGGCAACAAGAATGCGCTCGCCTGATTCGAAGTTTCACGCCGGTTCCGAGCTTGTTGTCGATGTTTGACGCCGATACACAGCGGTCATGGCAACTGCACTGATCACACACAAGGATTGCCTGGGTCACGAGAATCTTCCCGGCCATCCCGAGCGTCCCGAACGTCTCGAAGCCATCCTCGCGCGGCTGGACGCTCCGGAATTTTCCGAACTTCGGCGTTTTGAAGCTCCGCTCGGGACCGATGAGCTGGTTCTCCTCGCGCACCCGAAGACCTATCTTGATTCAATCAAGGCGTCGGCTCCTGCACGCGGACTTGTTTCGCTGGACCAGGACACGCAAATGAATCCCGGAAGCCTTGCGGCGGCCATGAGGGGGGTCGGAGCGATCGCGCTGGCCGTCGACCTCGTGTGCGGGGGAGACGCGCGCAACGCGTTCTCCGCGGTTCGCCCGCCGGGACATCACGCCGAGCGGCAAAGGGCCATGGGGTTTTGCCTGTTCGGCAACGCGGTGATTGGCGCGAGGCACGCAATGACCAGCCATGGCGTCGGCAAGGTGGCGATCGTTGACTTTGACGTTCATCACGGCAACGGAACACAGGACCTGGTGTGGGACGACGAACGGGTTTTTTTCGCATCGACCCACCAGATGCCGTTGTATCCGGGAACCGGCCATTCAAGCGAAATCGGCGCTTTCGGAAACATCCTGAACGTACCATTCGCTCCGGGATTCGATGGCAAGTCCCTGATCAACGCCCTCAAGACAAGAATTCTACCGGCGATTCGTGAACATCGGCCCGACCTCCTCATCATATCGGCAGGATTCGATGCCCACCGGGACGATCCACTGGCGAATCTGAATTTCAACGAGGACGATTTTGCCGAAGCGACCCGGCAGCTGTGCTCGGTCGCGGACGAACTGTGCAATGGCCGTGTTGTTTCGACGCTGGAGGGAGGTTACGACCTCGATGCCCTCGCGGAATCGGTGGCCGCCCATGTCGGTGTCCTCATGGAGAATGGAAAATGAGCAAACCAGCCGACCGACCGGTTGACGAGTTGACGTTCGAGGACGCGATGTCCGAACTGGAGGATGTCGTCGCGCAACTTGAACAGGGAAAGGTAACCCTGGAGGATTCGATCAAGCTCTACGAGCGGGGGTCCCAGCTGAAGGCGCATTGCCAGGAAAAACTCAAGGCGGCGGAAGAAAAGGTCAGAATGATCACACTTGGCGACGACAGGAGCGCTGTCGGCACGGAACCGCTCGATCCTGACTGACGGACCGGTCGTTTCCGGACCGGTGCCGGGTGAAGCGCGCGGGTATTTCAGGCAGGTCCTCCGCCGGGACCGACTGTCCCGGCAGGCGGGATCGGCAGCGCATCGTGAAGTGTATCACGTGTCTGCGCCGACAGGTCGTTTCCGTTTCTTCGATACGGAATCGATCCCGAGAAATCCTCCCGACTGGCTCTTCCAGAATCGGGCGTAGATTCTTCCCTTTGCGAGAAGTTCGTCATGGGTTCCGGCCTCTGCGATCTTCTGTCGGTCGAGCACGACGATCCTGTCCATCCGCGCGATGGTTGAAAGTCGGTGGGCAATGGCGATCACCGTTTTCCCTTCCATGATTCCGTAAAGGGTTTCCTGGATGCTGGCCTCGATCTCGGAATCGAGAGCCGATGTCGCTTCATCAAGAACGAGGATCGGTGCGTTCTTGAGGATCACCCGCGCCAGTGCGATACGCTGCCTTTGTCCTCCGGAGAGCTTGACTCCCCGTTCGCCGACGAATGCATCGTACCCGGTCCTTCCCTCCATATCGCGCAAACCGTCGATAAAACGGTCTGCTTCGGCCTTGCGCGCGGCCTCCCGGATCTCGGCATCGGTGGCATCGGGGCGCCCGTAGGCGATATTGTCCCGTACTGATCGGTGAAGAAGCGAATTGTCCTGGGTGATCATCCCGATTCGCGATCTCAGGGACGTTTGTGACAACTGCGAGATGTCCTGTCCGTCGATCGAGATGACACCGGACTCGGTATCGTAAAAACGGAGCAGAAGCTTGACGAGCGTCGACTTGCCTGCTCCTGACCTGCCGACGATTCCAACTTTTTCTCCCGCCCGCACGGCGAGCGTGATGCCCGAAAGCCCGCCGTAAAGCTTGCCGTAGTGATGAACGACATTTTCGAAATGTACTTCGCCTCCCACGAGGTCGAGTTCGGCGGCATCCTCGGAATCGGTCAGGTCGATCGGCTGCGCTATTGTCATCATTCCCTCCGATACGACACCGAGATTTTCGAAGAGCGATGACATCGCCCACATGATCCACCCGGTCATGTTGTGCAGGCGAAGCGTCAGGGCCGCCGATGCTGCAACCGCGCCGACAGTGGCGTTCCCGATACTCCAGAGATAGATGGTAAGGCCGACAACCGAGACGATCAGGAACATGTTGAGCGCATTCAACATCGTTTGCGTCAGCGTGATCAGCCGCATCTGCCGCTGGAACGCCTTGCGGGAGTTTTCGATGACTTCCCTGGCGTATTCTTCCTCGATGCCACTATGGGCAAAGAGCTTGACCGACTCGATGTTGGTGTAACTGTCGACGATGCGGCCCGTGATCGCCGAACGGGCGTCCGAAAATGCCCGTGACGCGCGCCCGATCCGTGGAATGAACATGATCATGAGCAGGATGTAGAATGTTGCCCAGGCCAGGAGCGGCAATACCAGCCACCCGTCTGCGTCGATCAGGAGAAAACTGGCTGCAATGACATAGGTCAGGGCATAGGTTCCCGCGTCGAGCACCTGGTAGACAGCTTCCCCGGCCGCCGGCGCCGTCTGCATGATCCGATTCGTAATCCGGCCCGCGAAGTCGTTTTCGAACCAGCCCACTGACTGCCGGATGACATGACGGTGCGACCGCCAGCGAATCAATGTTCCAAGATTGGGAAACACGGTCTGGTTCATGAACAGCGCGTGGAGGAGCACGACCACGGGCCATGCGAGGACCAGGCCCACTGCGATTGCCAGGACAGGAATCCAGTACGTGGCGAAGAACGCGTCAGGTTCAGCGCCCGAGAGAAAGTCGACGATCTGGCCCGCGAGATAGATGAGCAGGATTTCGCCGATGCCGACCAGGGCGGTAAGCGCGACGCAGGCCACAAGCACCCAGCGGAACGGCTTGAGGAAGGACTGCAGGAACGGCCATAGTCGCGCGGGCGGCACGTCATTCTCGTCGTAGGGGCCGTACGGGTCGATGCTGTTTTCAAATCGGCGAAAGATCGTTTGCATGTGCAGGGACCTGATCGCGTTCTCCAGGATGCTAGATGAATACCATAGCGGCGGAAGCCGCCAGCAGAAACGCCATGATCGCCATGAACCACCGCCAGGCCTGTTCTGATCCCAGGAACTGACCGAGAAGTGATCCCGCCGCGGTCCAGGAGGTGCAGACGAACAGGTTGACACAGGAAAACGCGACTCCGAACCTTGTTGCTTCGTCAAAGGGCGGCAGCCCTTTCGAGAAACCGGCCGTCGCCGCCAGTGCAATGGCCCAGATCTTCGGATTCACCCACTGAAAGAGAACCGCCTCGACGAAGGTCATGGGCCGAATCCGATGGGGTTGGCCCTGTTTCCGTTCGGCATTGAAGAGCGTACAGGCCATCCACAGTATCCAGGATGCGGAGGCGACCTTGGCGACGAGCGTCAGTTCCGGGGCGGATTTGAGCAGTGAACCGATTCCGAGGCCGGTCGCGGCTCCGATGATTCCGACGCCGATAACGATGCCGAGCAAGGGAGTGACGCTCGCCCGAAACCCGAACCTTGCTCCGTACGTGGTGAGGAGAATGATATTCGGCCCCGGGCTCGCCATCGCGACCAGGAGGAAGAGATAGAGCGGGTCAAATGAAGATGGGCTCAAACGGTTTCTCCGAACCGGCAGTTTGCCGCTCTGCCGTGGACCTGGTCGGGAAAGGCGGCCATCCTGCATGACCGGATCCCAGGATTCGCGATGGTGATGGCGCGTCGGCAGGACGGATCCGATACCCGGGTTATCGTCATCGGTCGAGAAGCTGACTCCTGGACAGGATGAAGCCGGATTCGATCCAGCATGTTTCCAGTTCCCGGAGACGATCACCGAGCGCTCTTCCCGAAAGCGCCGGCTGAAGGTCGGCAGCACGGAGCGGGAAACGGGCAACGCTGCCCCGCGCGATTTCCCGCAACAGGATTGGATCGGCACGTCTCCCGGTTCGGGCGGTGCGGAGCAATGCCGCGCCCGTCGCGTTTTCCCGGCCGAACCGGTAAGCCGATTCGGCGGGCGTAGAATTGCCCTTGGCCAGTTTCCGGATTGCTTCGATTCTCCGGGATTCGGTGCGGCTGAGGCGAATGCGCGTGAGTTTCCCCCCAAGGGCGGCAAGTCTCGATAGCCAGTCGGGCGACAACTCGAGCGCGCGTTCCATTGCGACAAGGCGCTCGAATACGGTGCAGCCGGCGCCGGGCAGGCAGCGCTCCAATACGCCGGCCTTTTCCATGGCACGAACTGCCGAAACCGGGCTGGCAATCGAAA
Organism: Paracoccaceae bacterium; assembly: GCA_026707935.1. GTDB lineage: Bacteria > Pseudomonadota > Alphaproteobacteria > Rhodobacterales > Rhodobacteraceae > JAPPHA01. The sequence goes on along the minus strand of JAPOVX010000272.1, from coordinate 27,707 downwards.
GGAGTTTTTCAAGCTCGGCCGTAATCCTTTCCCGAGACAGGCGATCAATCCCCGAAGACAATGCGGCTGATGCGGCGACCGCGTCTGCATCAATCGGGAAATCGGGATGCCCGTAGGCAGCGTGAAAGCGAAAGAACCGAAGGATCCTGAGATAATCCTCGCGGATGCGGTCCCCGGGGTCCCCTATGAAACGGACTCGGCCTTCGTCGAGATCGGCCAGTGCGCCGAGCGGGTCGACAACCGTCCCGTCCGCCTGGGCATACAACGCGTTGATGGAGAAATCTCTCCGTGCGGCGTCCTCGCGGATCTGCGCTCGAAACGAGACGGTCGCATGCCGTCCATCAGTCTCGATGTCGCTTCGGAAGGTCGTTATGTCGACGGGTTTCCCCGAAACGACGAGACGGACGGTGCCATGTTCAATCCCGAGCGGAACAGCCGTGATTCCGGCCGCATCCGCGATTGCGAGAACATCATCCGGAAGGACATCGGTCGCCATGTCGATGTCGGTGGCCACCTTTCCGAGGAGCGCATCGCGGACGCACCCGCCAACCAGCAACACGTTTCTTCCCGCATCGTTGAACGCCTTGAATACCGCGCGAACGGTTTCGGACGATATCACGTCTGCTTCAATTCTCGCCATGGTCCCGAATGCATGACGAGAGCATTCCGAGAATGCGGGCCGTGGCTCCCCAGATGTAATGGGGGCCATAGGGAACGATGAAGTACCGTCGCAACTGGCCCTGCCAGATACGTTCCTGAATACTGTAGTTTTCCGGGTCGATGACATGCGCCAGCGGAACCTCGAAGATTTCGTCGACTTCGCCGTCCCGCGGAACGGGTTCGAACGCATTCGCAACGACGGCGACTATGGGCGTCACCCTGAACCCCGTAACCGTGACGTGGTCCGGGACAGGGCCGATGATGTCGACGCAACCGGCTTGGAGGCCGATCTCCTCCCGGGATTCTCTCAAGGCAGCTTCAACCGGGCCGGCGTCGAACGCCTCGATCTTGCCCCCCGGAAACGAAATCTGGCCAGGATGGTGTTTCATCGCTTCATGGCGCCTGGTGAGAATGATCGTCGTGCCTGCGGCTCCGAATACGACCGGAATCAGAACGGCGGCCTTGCGCAACCGCACGGATGACGGATGACGGCCGTCCGGATTGAGATCGAAATCGCTCGAAGGCGGGCGACGGCACTGGTTGGCGATTGCGATACGCAGGCTTTCAGGAGTCACCGCCAGGCGACCCGTGGCCGCCGAATCGAGGGTCCGCAAGCCGGGCATTGGCCTGGCTGCCGCGTCATCGGTTTCGCCGGAACCGGACCGGAGATGGGTTCCGGCCGTCACGTTCGTGCCTCGAATCCGAGGGTGCCCGGCTCGAACTCGTAGTGTGCGCCGCAGAACTGGCAATCTGCCGTTACCTTGCCGTCGCTGTTTGTCATCGTACTGATGTCACGAGCCGAATAGATCGAAAGGGATTGGCGGACCCGTTCGGGGCTGCAGTTGCAACCGAACGCAACCGGAAACGCCTCGGAAATCTGCGGGTTCTCGGAATGGAAGAGCCTGACGATCAATTGCTCGGGCGAAACGTCCGGACCGATCATCTCATCTTGTGTCGCCGAATCGAGAAGGATTCTCATGCGCTCCCATGCATCCTCATGATCAGAATCGGCGGCGTTCCCTTTTCCGGACGGCAACTGCTGCATCATGAGGCCGCCTCCATGCCAGCTCATTCTGGCATCATCACCGGTTCTGCCCGAAATCGCGATTCTGAACAGGCTCGGCAACTGCTCCGACTGGAAAAAGAATGTCTCGGCGCATTCGGCCAGTGTCTTGCCGGCGAGCGGGGTGATTCCCTGGTATGGGCGCAGGTCCTTTCCCTGGTCGATGATCACGGCATAATATCCCTCGCCAAGCAGTTCGATGCCTGATCCTGCATCCGGTTGGCAGAGGACATCGTCGAAACCTGCATATGCCCGAAGGCGTCCGGGTGCACCCTTGCGGCTCGGTGCGTGGAAGTCCGTCGCGATCAGGCGTACCGGGCCGTTGCCCCGGATCTGGAGTGAGAGTTTCCACCGGAGTTTGATTGCCTGGCCGATCAGTGCAGTCAGCAGCACCGCCTCGGCCACCAGCTCCGCAACGGCCATGGGATAGTCATGATGAGTGAACACCGCGTCAAGGGTCGGGCCGAGTCGAACGAGGCGTCCCCGGGTTCCGATGTGCTCAAGCCTGAACGCCTGAACCCGATCCTTCAGCATGATCGCGGAGTTTTCGTAATGGTTGACCAAGTGCGGCATTCGAGTGAACCTTGGGCAAATGACAAAAGTATTGAGTTTGGCATGCTGGATCAATGCCGGCTTTCGATCCTTGACCAGAAAACTGGCTACCCGTGCCGCAAGAACTTCCTGCCGAGCAGATTTGTCGGGCGGGAACGCCGGTAACGGCGTGGGAGATCATGCATCGCCAGACCCGGATACGTAAGACCGTATGGGACCATGGAGTCGCGAGAATCATGGGTGCGCCTGGCGAAGGCGCCGATCCCACCCGCGGATTCTGTTTCCGCCACTGTGCACAGCCTGAACGGAAGTCATCGCCGGCAGCGGCGCTGGCGTACAACACTCTCGCCAGAAGCTGGCTGACGATGGCCGGTTGTGTGCTCCTTGGGATCCGTAAAGGCGGATTGCTCGATTTTGACGGTTCGCGAAGTTGATCGGAATTGTTGCGTGTGAGATAAGCTGCCGCACCAAAACCGAACGTGGTATTCGACGCAACAGAGGAAGTCGCCTCGATGCAGGCGAAACATCGCAATTCGAGGGGTTCAAGGGCATGAAGAGGCAGTTGACAGCGATCGTTGAGCGTGGTGACGGAACGGCGTAGTTCGCACTCTGCCATGGCATGGATATGGCCAGCCAGGCAGACGGCGCTACCGAGGCGGGCACGAGTTTTGAAGCGGCGCTACCCTTTTTTTCGAGACCATTTTCCCGGGGGGAACCGAAAGTCGCGCCGAGTGCGAGGTTTGCGTCACAGATGTCGAATTGGCTGTTGACCAGAATCCGACCATTCTCTGGGCGGGAAATGTGCCGGATACGTGAACGGCCCGGATTTCCTGGTGCCGGGGGGCGTGGTAGCCACGTCTCAATGCGAAGGTCGGGCCCAGGCAGGTCGGGCACCGCCGCGAGCGAGTTCGCACTTTGCGACCGGTCTGCGGGTTCGTGACGCATGGCCGGAATTCGTTTCATCCACTCCTCTGATCTGCACCTGGGTCGACGTTTCGGGAACTTTCCCGAGGACATTCGCGGTCGCCTGATGGAAGCGCGGCACGCCGCGCTCGGCAGTATTGCGGCCGCCGCGCGCGACCACCAGGCCGGCCACGTGTTGATCGCCGGTGATCTCTTCGATACCGAGACGCCGTCCGACCGGGTCCGTCAGCAGGCACTTGCCGCAATGGCTGCGGACGGGGGAATCCGTTGGTGGATCATTCCCGGAAACCATGACAGCCTCGCCGCCGAAGCACTTTGGGAACCCGTCCGCGTGCAATCACCCGACAATGTGCATCTTTGCCTTGATGCTGCGCCAATCGAGATTGCCCCTGGGATCATGCTTCTTCCGTCGCCCGTGCCAAGCCGGTTCCCCGGCCGCGATGCGACGGAGTGGATGAGGGACTGTGAGAGTCCCGAAGGCTCCTTGCGTATCGGCCTTGCTCATGGCGGTACCGTGACGTTCGGAAGCGAAGACGACGGTGCGGAGACCATCCCGCCCGACCGGGCGACGACTGCCGGCCTCGACTATCTCGCCATTGGCGACTGGCACGGTGCCAGGAAAATCGGGGAACGCACGTTCTATTCCGGTTCGCCGGAGCGGGACCGTTTCAAGCACCCGGGACGCGGAGTCTGCCTTGCGGTCACAATTCCGGCACCGGGGGCCGAACCGGAAGTGACCGAGATCGGGACCGGCCGCTTCAATTGGCAAGACCTTCCATTGCGACTGACGCCCGAACAGAATGCAGGGGATGCCCTTGCCGCGGTTCTGCCCGAGGGTGGAACGGCCCGTCGAGATACCCTGGTACGGATCCGGGCCTCGGGCTGGGCCCGTCTGCCGCAGCGTATGGCACTTGTGCGGACTGCCGGTGACGTTGCGCCCGAGTTCGGGTACTTCGATCTCGTCGACGCGGAACTCGCGACCGAGGCCAGTCCGGATGACCTTGACGACATCGCCCGGGGAGGCGCGCTGCGCGAGGCGGCAAAGGCCCTGCTCGATGAGTCCGGCGATGCCACCAAGAGCGCAGGGGACCGGAGCGTTGCGGCAGCTGCGCTCCGCAGGTTGTACGGCTACCTGGCGGAGGATGCGCGGTGAAGCTCAGATCGATCCGCCTGGAAAATGTCCGCCGTTTCGTCGATCCCGTCGAAATCGGAGGTATCGGCGACGGGGTAAATGTCCTGTCCGCCCCCAATGAGCACGGCAAGTCGACTGTGCTCGATGCGTTGCACGCCGTATTTTTCAAGCCGAGGAGGGCTTGGGACAAGGAAATCCGCAGCCTCGTACCGCATGCTGGGGGCGATCCCTCCGTGTCTGTCGAAATCGAAGTTGCCGAAGGCGTCTACCGGATCGAGAAACGCTGGAGTCAACGGCGCAATGGCGATGTGCGGATCAAGGCCGGCAACCGGCTGGTCAGGCAGGCCGATGAGGCCGAGGACTGGATTTCCGACATCCTGAAAGCGCCCAGGGACGGGGGCCCGGCGGCCCTGCTCTGGGTCCGGCAGGGGCAGGCCAGCCTTGACGATGGCGATGCCTCGCATTCCACGCGGCGCGACCTGTTGACCTCCGTTGCGGGAGAAGTTGAAGCGATCACCGGGGGTCGGCGCATGGATGCTGCCCACGACCGTTGCCGGCGTGATCTCGGACGGTATCTCACCCCGACAGGTCGCACCAAGGCAGATGGCCCTTTGAGGCAATGGCAAGTTGAAGTTGAAAGACTCGACGCGACGCGCCAGGACCTTGCGGCGAAGTCGGGGCGACTACGACGGGAACTTGATCGACGCCGCAGTCTCCGGCGCGAGCTCGCGGACCTGGAGGATCCAGGCGAACAGGAAGAACGCAAGGCGCGGCTTGCAGAAGCGGAATCCGCGCATTCCATCGCGGTTCGCCATGCAGAAATGCTCAAGCAAGCCTTGAGCGCGGAACATACCAAACGCGTTGAAGCCGAGCGCGCAGACGAGCAGTTGGCGTTGTTGGACAGGGACCTGGCCGAGCGAGACAAGGCAGCCGAGGCGCTTCTCGACGCAAAGGAGCAGGCCCGGCGGGCGATGTCAGAACTGCGCGGGAGCGAAGCAAAGCGGTCCGAAACGCTGGATGTCCGCGATATCGCCAACGCACGCGCCGAGCTTGCGGCCGACACCGTGAAGACGGTGCTCCTTGCGGCAAGAGCTGCCGCTGAAACCGAGCGTCGCAAGGAACTGATCGGAAAAATAGAACGCACGCAGGAACTGAGGCTGCTGGCCGAGGAGGCCGCGGCGAGGGCCAGGAAAGAGCTTGCCGATTCAGTGCTCGAGGAACTTGAGCGGCTGGACGAGTCCGCACGTGTCGTGCGTCGAGCCCGCGAACTTGAAGCCCCGGCGATCACCGTGACCTATTCGTCCGGCCGAACGGATGGCGTTTCCATCAGCGGAAAACCGCTTCCGGGCGGCAAGCGGTTGCCGCTCCCCGATGGAGCACGGCTGGACATCGACGGCATAGGGCAGCTGGATGTCCAACCGGGGCAGCGTCCGGACGACGAATCCTTGGCGCGGGCCGAGGAGGAGTTGGCGCAAGCGCTCCGGGCTGCCGGTGCGAAATCCGTTGACGACGTTCGCGCATCGGTAAACCGAAGGCGCAAGGCCGAACTGTCCCTGCGGAATGCCGAGGCGGACCTGCAGAACGTGGCACCCGATGGCGTCGACGCCCTGCGTGATCAGCTCGCTGCAATTCCTGAAAGGGCGGACGGTGAAAACGACCTTCCGACTATCGAGGAGGCCCAGCAGGAGCACGAGGCGGCGAGACACGCAAGGGCAAAGGCGTCCGAAGAATACGAGGTCGCCTGTTCGGAACTTGCGCAGGCGAAGGCAGCATCCGGACGGGCTGAAGCTGCCGCCGAAAGCGCCCGCACGCGCCTGGCGCGTGCAGAGGCTACCCTTTCCGGGATCGACGATCCGAAAGCCGAAAGAGCAAGGCGCGACGGGACCCTTTCCCGCGCCCGCGCCGGGCTGGAAGACGCCAAAAGGCGGCGCATGAGGCTGGAAGAGGCGGCGCCAGATCTTGAAATCGCGGCAGCAGCGCTGGAACGGGCGCGTTCGGTTGTCGAACGTGCACGTAATGATCGTGAACGCATTCGCCTTGAACTGGCAGGGCTCGACTCTTTCATCGATGGCCAGGCTGGCGAAGCCGTGGACGAGGAGTTGGCTGACATCGATACCCGCCTCACGAATGCCAGGACCCGGCTCGCCGATCTCGAATACGAAGTCGCGGTCCTGAAAAGGCTTGGGGAGGCCCTTGAGATTGCCCGCGCGTCGGCCCGCGATCGCTATGTCGAACCGGTGATGCAGGAACTCGTACCGCTCCTCCGGCTTTTCTGGCCGGAAGCGCAGCTCCGCTTCGATCCAGTGACCCTTTTGCCGTCCGCGCTGATGCGGGCAGGCGCAGAGGAAAACTTCGACATCCTTTCCGGCGGCACCCAGGAGCAAATTGCACTGCTCGTCCGTCTCGCTTTTGCCCGCATGCTGGCCAATGCCGGTACGCCTGCGCCAATCATCCTTGACGATGCGATTGTCTACACTGACGATGACCGCATCGAGCGAATGTTCGATGCGTTGACACGCCAGGCCCATGATCTCCAGATCGTCGTATTCTCTTGTCGTCAGAAGGCTTTTCGCGATCTCGGAGGCCACGGGCTAGAAATACTGCCTGTCATACATTCCCGGGTCGTCTCGCAGTAGGACACGGTTTCCATGGGGCGATGCTCCACTCTTTCCTGGCATTCTTGCCGCGAAGCGCGTGGCCGATTTCCAAGGGTTCTCCCGTCAGCCTTTCCGGGACGGTCTTGAGTTCCATCAGCCTGCCGTCGGTCCAGGCGCCCTGCGAACGTTCAAGGGGTAGAGAACGACGACCGACCGGCCCGCGAGTTTTCCGCTTTTGCATACGGCACCGGCGAGACCCGGTCGAACGACAGATCGAATTTTGCCTTGCGGTCGCCGAAGGTCGGATTAATTGCAGGTTCAGGAGGTTTGACATGTCTTTCAATACTTTCGGCTGGTTGTTCAGGGTGTCGACCTGGGGCGAAAGCCACGGACCTGCAATCGGCGCGGTGGTCGATGGCTGTCCGCCGGGAATCTCCCTGGACGAGAACATGATCCAGGTGTGGATGGAACGGCGCAAGCCCGGGCGGAACAAGTTCACCTCCCAGCGCCGGGAACCTGACACCGTGGAAATCCTGTCAGGGGTCTTCGAAGGTCGAACGACGGGGACCCCCATACACGTGCTCATCCGGAACCGGGACCAGAGACCCAGGGATTATTCGGACATCGTTGACAAGTTTCGGCCGGGCCACGCGGATTTCACCTACTTGCGGAAATACGGAATTAGGGACTACCGGGGCGGAGGACGATCGTCGGCGAGGGAGACCGCATCACGCGTCGCGGCGGGCGGCGTCGCGCGGGCAGTGCTCCGGGAACTCGCGCCGGAGATTTCCATCAAGGGATACATGACCCGGATGGGAACCCTGACCGCCGTGCGTGATCGCTTTGACGAGAGCGAGATCGAACGCAATCCGTTCTGGGTGCCGGACGCCGAGGTTGTCGGGGAATGGGCCGAGTATCTCGACGGCCTGCGCAAATCCGGCAACAGCGTCGGTGCGGTCATCGAGGTGGTCGCCCGAAAGGCGCCTGCTGGTCTCGGCTGTCCGATCTACCGCAAGCTCGATGCGGACCTTGCTGCGGCAATGATGTCCATCAACGCGGTCAAGGGTGTCGAGATCGGTGCGGGAATGGGCGCAGCGGCCCTGACGGGCATCGAGAATGCCGATGAAATGCGCATGGGACGCGACGGTCCCGAGTTCATGTCCAATAATGCGGGCGGCATTCTCGGGGGGATCTCGTCCGGCCAGGACATCGTTTGCCGATTCGCGGTGAAACCGACGTCATCGATCCTTTCGCCGCGGCGGACGGTAACGCGGAACGGAAACAACACGGAGATTGTCACGAAGGGGCGCCATGACCCGTGTGTCGGCATCCGGGCCGTTCCGGTTGGTGAAGCGATGATGGCCTGCGTTCTGGCCGACCACCTATTGCTGAATCGGGGACAGGTCGGAACCGGCGGCACCTGATCCAGCTCCCGACGACCGGCGCGCGAGGGCCGAATCCGGCTTGAAAGGCAGGCCGCACGGTCGAGGTGAACGTCCATCGCATGGGAAACCACGCATGACGACGGCTGAGGCGGTGCCTGGTTTCAGGTCTTCGGACGTGGCAGGCTTGCCTCGATGTGTGCCATCGTTGCTTGTCGAAATACCATTCCCCGCATGGGCGCCGGTTTTGATAACGCCAAGACCGTCTGTGAATTGGAGGCCGCCGGCCTGAAACGCGAACGGGCCGGAGCAATTGGGGAGGCATGTCACAAGGCGGCGGATGTGGCCGGGCCGGTCACGCGATCCCAACCGGACGCGGCCATTGCGAAATCGGGTGCAGGGCTGATGCCATGTCTGGGGCGGTGGCAATGCTGTTTGCCAAGCTGAAACTCGCCATGCGATGAACGCAAGACACACGTCCGGTTTTCGGCTATGCTTGGACCGGATCGACGGAGACCGACCATGAACGCTTCGCGGACGGCAAGGGCGGACAAGATCAGCAGGGCAACATACCAGGACGTGCTGGACGCCCCTGAGCACATGGTTGCAGAGATCATTGCAGGAACCCTTTACACACAACCGAGGCCGGCCATGCCGCACGCGCGCGCGAGTTCGGCCATTGGCGGCGAGATTTAAGGCCCATTCGACAGGGGACGTGGCGGCCCGGGTGGCTGGTGGATCATCGACGAACCCGAACTGCACCTGGGCGAGGACATCCTCGTCCCGGACTTGGCTGGCTGGCGGCGCGAGACCATGCCCGAAATTCCCGATGCGGCCTACTGCACCGTTGCGCCGGACTGGGTATGCGAGGTGCTCTCGCCCTCGACCCGAAGGATCGATTTGCACGAAAAACGCCCTATCTATGCGCGCGAGAATGTCCGGCGCCTTTGGTTTGTCGACCCCGTGGCGCGGGATCTCGAAGCCTTCGAGCTCCGCAAAGGCGAATGGGTCCTGATCGCCACGGCCAAGGACGACGATCCGGTGTCTGTCCCGCCTTTCGATGCCATTACCTTCAATCTCGGAGACCTGTGGCCCTGAGCATGCGGACAGGCCGCATATCGAGCCAGGCGGGAGTCGGATCATATGGGCGCCCGGTGGACCGGACGACTGGTCACGACCGCAAGAATTCCGATCATGATCGTCACGACACCGACGACGTCGAGCAGTGAAAGGGACTCTCCCAGCAGCACGGCCGCCGTCACCACCCCGAAAAACGGATGAAGGAAGTGGAACGTGGCTGCCCGGGTGGCGCCAGCTCTCTCGACCAGTGAAAACCAGATCCACGTGGCCAGCAAACCCGGCACCAGGGTCGTGTAGGTGAAGGCCAGGAACAGGGGAACCGACCAGGTCACGGACAACGGCTCCAGTGCGACGCCGAAGGGAAACAGGACGGCGCTGCCGACCAGCATTTGCAGGCCGATGACCTGGAACATGTTCCTGCCGACATCCAGGGACCGGATGGTCATCGTTGCGACCGACAGCGACAGTACGCTGACGATGCAAAGAAGAAGCCCCCACATGGTTGCCTGCCCGGTCATTCGGGATGCCAGTACGAGTGATACGCCGAGGAAACCGACGAGAACCCCGAAAACGCCTTTCCGCTCCAGGCCCTGGTTCAACAGAACGAGCGAAGCGAGTGCCACGATCAGGGGCATCGTGCTCGCGATGATCGCCGCGATCGAAGCTTCAATCACCTGGACCGCAACGAAAACCAGCCCGAGATAAAGGGCGTTCTGGCAGACGCCGAACAAGACGATCGCGCGCCAGCGAACAAGGGACACCGGGCGCAGCCTTCCGCTAAACCGGGCTATCGCCAGCGCGATCAATCCGGAAATGAGGAATCTGAAGCTCAACGCGGTCAGGGGCGGAGCGTCCTGCACGATGATGCGCGCCGAGGAAAAGGCACTTCCCCAGAAAGCGGCGAAGGCCAGACCCATGGCCAGCGTCCGGACATCCGTCAAGCGGAATTCCATCGAGTGACTGCCTCCTTGATGCAGTGAATTGGCGGGACTTGACGCCTGCAGGGGGAGCAGAACCGAAAACGGTGTTCCGATTGCTTGGCCCGGGCGATGCCTCCAGTGTCAATGTTGCTGCGTTGATTGGACGGTGGCAATCAAAGGTGTTTTCACGACAAGGGGCCGCAACAACACCTTCAGCTTCAAGGCCGCACCCGATCATGCCTCGCAACCCGCAGACTTCCTGCGCCGGGCACAGGCAGTAATCGTAAAATCCGGGAGAAGACCACCGCAAGCTTTCCTGGTTTCCCGCCCGAAGCGATCCCGGGCTCCGATTCGGCCTCGAGCGGCTCAAGGCGCCGCCTGTGCGATACCGATCCGGTTTTTCGCCGTGCTGTCGATGCCATCGAAGAGCACGGGGTGGAGCCACGGGATTTCTTGTTGCAGGAAGCCAGCTTTTTTGCCCCGAAAGACGAACTGAACGAAGTCTGGCTGGCCCAGCACGTCCCCTTCATGATCCGGATTGCGCTGGCCGAATTGTCCAAAGCCCGGGGCGTCCATTCCGATCGCGGTTGACCACAGTTCGGGCAAAGCCGCCGCCTTCGCCTGCGGTGCCCCGGGATCCGAGCACCGAACAGGTTCGTGGAATTCAATGTACCGGACAGGTCAGGAATGCACGCTGACCTGTCCGGTCAAGGGGACGCGCCCACTCGTGCGGGTTCAGTTGAGATTCTTGCTAAAGGACTTCGACAATTTGACCTTGGCCACGCGATCGGCAGGTTTTGAAATCGTTGTTCCATCAAATGGATTTCTGACTTCCCGCGCGGGACGTTCCTGAACAGAAAATTTTGCAAATCCGGGAACCGAAACGCTTCCTCCACGGCTCAGTTCTTCGGCGATTTCGTCGATCATGGCATCAAAGGCATCGCGCGCAGACGACTGGGAGATACCCGATCTTTTGGCAACCGCCTTGATCAATTGCGACTTGGTCATGGAAGATTGAGGCATGAATTGCTCCTTCGAGTCTTGAAAAAACACTTCCGGCATGCGTACATGAGATACGGCTGGCGCTCAAACAAAATTCTGTCCGCCGGCATGACTTCGCTCAAGACAAACATGAGAATATCCAAGGCGCCAAGCCAGGCCCCGCCATGTCCGGCGAGAATTTGCCGATGGCCCGGGCGAGCACAGGTCAGCCTCATTGTCTTGTCGCGACTAAGTTTCCCTCCACACTCCTTGCGCGCCCCGACAAACGGAGGATCGATCCCGGCATTGTTACCTTGTCGTTTCACAAGCGTGCGGGCGGCAGCGCGTGGAACCCTCCGGTCGCGAATTCTCAAGGGCATCCGGTTCGCGCCTGTCCGATCGTCGGGTGAAAACCTGCATCCTGCAACTTACAGGAATGCGGTTTCGTCGAAGCTGCGAAGTTTCCGGGAATGAAGCCGTTCAAGCGGCATTTCCCGGATAATTTCCATCGCCCTGATCCCGATCTTGAGATGCTGGTTTACCTGGCGTTGGTAAAATGCGGTTGCCATTCCCGGTAGCTTGAGCTCTCCGTGGAGAGGCTTGTCCGACACGCAGAGAAGGGTCCCGTAGGGTACGCGGAACCGGAACCCGTTGGCCGCGACCGTTGCGCTCTCCATGTCGAGCGCGATGGCTCTCGACTGCGACAGGCGCTGAACCGGACCGCTCACGTGGCGAAGCTCCCAGTTTCGATTGTCGATCGTCGCGACGGTGCCGGTACGCATGACCCGCTTGAATTCGAACCCGGGCAGTTCGGTGACCTCTTCAACGGCCGACTCGAGCGCGATCTGGACTTCTGCCAACGCCGGAACAGGGACCCAGACCGGAAGGTCCGCGTCGAGGACATGGTCTTCCCGCACGTAGGCATGAGCCAGCACGTAATCCCCGATGTTCTGGCTGCTTCTCAGTCCCGCGCAATGGCCCAGCATCAACCAGGCACGGGGTCGCAGGACGGCAATGTGATCCGTGGCAGTCTTGGCGTTCGAAGGTCCGACGCCGATGTTGACGAGGGAAATCCCCGACGCGTTGGCCCGTTTCAGGTGGTAGGCCGGCATCTGCGGCTGCGGAATCGACCCGTCAAAAGTCCTGGCGTCGCCAGGATCGGTCACGATTCGGTTTCCCGGCAGGACGAGCGCGCTGTAACCCGAATCCTTCCCTACGGCCTCCCGGGAAAATCGCACGAACTCGTCCACATAGAATTGGTAATTCGTAAACAGGACATGATTCTGGAAATGCACCGGGTCGGTCGAGGTGTAGTGCGAAAGCCGCGCCAGGGAATAATCGACTCGTTGCGCGGAGAAGGGCGCCAGTGGTTTGACATCGAGACCGGAAACATCCGCCGTGCAATTGATGATTTCGTCGGAAATCGTTGCCAGGTCCGGGACATCGAAATAGTCCCGAAGCGGGAAGGAATCATCGTCATGCTCCGGCTTGTCGGAAAAACCGGGTGAACGATCCATGGCCGCCGGGCCGTCACCGAAGTCGCTGGCGTCCTCGAGAGACAGGTAACTGCCGACGGCAAAGTGCACCGGGATCGGCTTCCCGGAAACGCCGACGGTGATCGGCGCCCCGTGATTCCTGAGCAACAGGGACACCTGTTGATGGAGATAACGACCGAAAAGCCGTGGCCGGGTCAGGGTCGTTGCGTAGGTTCCCGGGGCAACCACGAACCCGTAGGCGAGCCGGCTGTCCACCCGCGAATGCCGCGTGGTCGTTATGGAGATCTCGGGATAGTATGCGCGGTAACGCCCGGCGGGTTGCCTGCCCGCAAGCGCGTCTTCGAGGTGGCGGCAGAGGAACCGCACTGAACCGGAATAAATGTCCTGGACCGCAGCGATGACGCTCTGCGGATCCTCGAATTCCTGTTTCCCGATTGTTCTCGGTTCGATCAGGGGGAGTTCTTTCATGACTCGAACCGGCCGCCTTCCCCTGCGCCGTCGCTGGCAATGAGATCGGTGAAAGCAAATCCGACCGAATCGACAAGGCCAAGATCCGAAATTCTCAATTCCGGAATAACGACGAGGGCCATCAATGAATGCTGCATGAACGCGTTGTTCATCGTGCAGCCGCACTCCGCCATTGCGTCAACGAGCCGTTGTGCCTGACCGGCGACTTCCGGCGCAGGAGAGTCGGACATCAGCCCTGCGACGGGCAGGTGGACGAACGCCAGTTCGGTCCCGTCGCGGAAAAGCGCAATGCCGCCTCCCGCTTCGGCCAGACGGTTGACCGCGCCGGCCATCGATGTTCGACACGTCCCGGCCGCGACGATGTGATGGCTGTCATGGGCGACGGTCGACGCCAGGGCGCAGCGGCCCCGATAGCCGAACCCGGATACAAACCCGTTCTCAACACGACCCGACGCACGGTGGCGTTCGACAACGGCAACGTGGCTGATGTCCCGGCCCGGATCAGCGTCGAGCAAGCCTTCGGGAGATGCCCGGAGGTCCATTTCCATTGCCTTCGTCGGAGCCTGGTTCTCGACAACCCCGATGACACGGACCCGGGCGGCCATGGCCCCGGGCGGCGACGCAACCTCGAAGTCTGCCGGCGTCAGTTTCCTGCCGATCCGGACTGTGTTCCGGCTTTCCCGGGGCCAGGAAAACCGGAGGGGAAACGGGTCTTTGGCCCCGTCTTTCACTTCGTCGACGAGTCCCGCCACATCGGAGAGAACCTGGCCCCGCGAGATCACGGTTTCGACTGGAAAGCTCTCAAGATCGCCTGTCAGGACGACGTCGGCACGCCGGCCCGGCGCGATAGAGCCGATTTCGCGCTCGAGGCCGAAATGTGTTGCCGTGTTGATGGTCGCCATTTGCAGGGCGACCAGCGGCGGGCATCCGCAACCAATCGCATGCCGGAGCACACGATCCATGTGGCCGTCGTGGACAAGGGTGCCCGAATGGCAATCGTCGGTACAGAGGGTGAAATTCCTGGGATCGAGGCCAAGGCGGGTGACCGCGGTGATCTGGGCCTCGACATCGTACCAGGCAGACCCGAGGCGCAGCATCGCCCTCATGCCCTGCCGCGCACGTGAGACCGCGTCGATCTCGCGGGTGCCTTCATGATCGTCGGCCGGGCCTCCCGCTGCATAGGCATGGAACGCCGGCCCGAGGTCGCGCGAAGCATAATGACCGCCAACGGTCTTCCCGGCTCTTTGGGTGGCGGCCATTTCGGCGAGCATCTTGTGATCGCAATTGATCACTCCCGGGAAATTCATCATTTCGCCCAGTCCGATGATATTGGGCCATGTCATCGCTTCCGCGACATCTTCTGGAGTGATCTCTTTTCCCGTCGTTTCCAGCCCCGGGGCCGACGGCGCGCAGGACGGCATCTGAACGAACACGTTGATCGGCTGGATCAGGGCCTCGTCATGCACAAGGCGGACGCCGTCAATTCCGAGGACATTTGCGATTTCGTGGGGGTCGACGAACATTGACGTCGTGCCGTGTGGCACGACCGCTTCGACGAAGCGGCTGACGGTCAGCATGCCGCTCTCGATATGCATGTGGCTGTCACAGAGGCCGGGAACCATGAACCGGCCGCCTGCATCGATGACGACGGTATCCGGACCGATGGCGTGGGTCGCGTCAGGGCCGCAATAGGCGAAACGACCACGCACGATCGCAAGATCATGACGATCGATGATCTCGCGGCTCTGGACATTGACCCATCGCCCGTCGCGAATGACGAGGTCCGCCGGCTCGCGGCCGGCTGCAACGGCGATGAGGACCGGAGCGGCATCGGCCCACGAGTCCGGCATTCCCGTTCGCGTGTTCGAAACGTTCATGGAATGATGTGTCATGACCTGCACGGTTGGTTCAACCGAAATCGTGCAGGGATTTCGATCAGCGTGCCGGGGACTGCTCCTCCCGGCCGTCGCGGTTGTTCGGGGAGCCGGTCTGCCCGGGGCAAGGCCGTGCGTGCCTGCCGAATTCCGGTACTCGCGACAGGTCAGCTGTCTTGCGGGGTTCCTCAATCCCTTTCGACGGCGATTGCCGTGGCTTCCCCGCCGCCGATGCAGATCGCGGCAATTCCACGCTTGCCTCGGACCTTTTCCAGTGCCGCGAGCAGCGTCACGAGAATTCGCGCCCCGGAAGCCCCGATCGGGTGCCCGAGCGAGCAGGCGCCACCGTGAATATTCAGCCGGTCGCGAGGGATTCCCATTTCCCGTTCGAACGCCATCGGTACGACGGCGAACGCTTCGTTGACTTCCCAGAGATCGACATCCGACACGGCCCAATCGAGTTTTTCGAGCAGCGCGCACGCGGCCGGAATCGGTGCGGTCGTAAACCATCCGGGTGCCTGGGCATGTGTCGCGTGACCGGCAATCCGGGCCAGAGTGCGGAATTTCCCGTCACCGCGCGATTTCACGAACCTTTCGCCGGCGAGAATCAATGCTGCCGCACCGTCTGAAATCGAGGACGAGTTCGCCGCGGTCACGCTTCCGTGCTTGCGAAAGGCAGGCTTGAGGTCCGGGATTTTTTCCGGACGCGCATTCCCGGGTTGTTCGTCTGCGTCACAGTGGAAGCTGGTCTTCCTGCCTTGGACGTCAACGGGCGCGATTTCCCGCGTGAAGGCGCCTTCCGACTGCGCCTTCAGTGCCCTGTCGAGAGATGACAGCGCGTAGCCATCCTGGTGTTCGCGGGAGAACTGGAATGCCTCCGCGCAATCCTCGGCATAGGTTCCCATGAGCCGTCCCGGTTCATAGGCGTCCTCCAGGCCGTCGAGAAACATGTGGTCGACGGCCTGGCTGTGGCCAAGCCGCGCTCCGCCGCGCATCCTGGTCAAGAGGTACGGCGCCCGGGACATGCTTTCCATTCCGCCCGCGGCAATGACGTCATTCCGTCCGAGGGAAATCTGATCGTGCGCGCACATCACGGTCTTCATTCCCGACCCGCACATCTTGTTGACCGTCGTCGCCGGGACATCTTCGCCGAGTCCGGCGTGAAATCCCGCCTGGCGGGCCGGAGCCTGCCCCTGGCCGGCCGAAAGGACGCAACCCATGATGATCTCCTCGACTTCGCCTGGCCCGATTCCAGCGTCTTCGAGGGCGGATGCGGTTGCAATGCCGCCGAGTTCGGCGGCAGGAATATCCGAGAGCGCACCCTGGAACCCGCCAATGGGTGTACGGCGTGCGCCGATCACGTAAACATCCTGCATATTTGCCTTCCCCCGTTTCAGTGCGCCGGGCGTGACTTTCCCGAGAAGAACGTCGCCGCAACCCGCCGGCGTCCTTCGATGGCCTGATCCTGTACATGCCATGTTTTCTGATTGCACGGGCAAATTCGACGGACACGGATGAATCGCAGTACCAAGGCACGTTTGCCCCGGCCGGGCAACGATCGATCCGATCGATCGCGGGCGTGTCGCCGTCGCCGCTCCGCAGCGCAGTCCGGGACGCTCGGGGAATTTCCTCGCCGTGCACGGCCAAATTCCTTGACTTTCCCGGCGCACGACACGAAAATCCGCGGCAGGACAGAGAAATCCACGCCGGACACCGTTGGTGTGATGCACAACGTGAATACACGCCAAGGATGTTCCGGGTCGGTCTGTGTTTGCCTGTCCGCTCCTTCCCCTGCGGCAGTTGAACGCGACCATTCCGCCATGACGCTGAGCGGAACTTCGGCGGGGCCTCCGGACGAGGGCGAACCAGGTGGAGAGAATGGAAATGGGTGATCGGTTTCGGCCGGAGGAGCAGACCAGGGCACTCGGCCTGGCAACGCTGGCCTTTACAGTCTGTTTCGCCGTCTGGACGATCTTTTCGATCATCGGGGTCAAGATCAAGACGGACCTTGGCCTGTCGGATACCGAGTTCGGCCTGCTCGTGGCCACGCCGGTGCTGACCGGTTCCGTCAGCCGGATATTTCTCGGCGTATGGACCGAACAGTATGGAGGCCGCATCGTGTTCCCGCTCCAGATGGTCCTGACAGCGGTCGCCGTGTGGTTGCTGACGACCGTGGATACCTACCCGCTGTTCCTGTTGGCGGCGCTGGGACTGGGACTGGCCGGGGGGTCTTTCATCGTCGGCGTTTCATACGTCTCGCGATGGTTCGAATCCAAGAGCCAGGGAACCGCACTGGGGATTTTCGGGGTTGGCAACGTCGGCGCCGCAATTACGAATTTTGCCGCACCATTCCTGGTCGTTGCCTTTGGCTGGGAAGTTACTGCCCAGGTTTACGCCGGCGTTCTCCTGCTGACGGCGGCCGGGTTCTACCTGCTGGCGAAAACGGATCCGGTGGAGGCCGAGCGGAAGAGAACGGGTCGCCGGATCATCCGCGCTTCCGCCCAGCTGGAGCCGCTCAAGTACATCCAGGTCTGGCGTTTTTCGATGTATTACTTTTTCGTATTCGGGGGCTTCGTCGCGCTGGCTTCGTTTCTGCCGAGGTATTATACCGGCGCCTATGGTCTCGAACTGACGACAGCCGGTGTCCTGGCGGGCCTCTACTCGTTGCCCGGTTCGGTTTTCCGGGCGCTCGGCGGCTGGATGTCGGACCGGTGGGGCGCGCGATTCGTCATGTACCTGACGTTCATCGTTTCCCTGGTCTGCCTGTTCGTCATGAGTTACCCGAAAACCAGCTATTCGGTGAGCGGTGTTCACGGGCCGATCACGTTCGAAATCGGCATATCGCTGGGTGCCTTCGTTGTTCTGTCGGCGATTCTTGGATTCGTCATGAGCCTGGGCAAGGCGGCAGTCTACAAGCATGTGCCCGTCTATTATCCCAATCATGTCGGTTCCGTCGGCGGGCTTGTCGGAATGATCGGCGGACTGGGCGGTTTCGTCCTGCCGATCATGTTCGGAGTCCTGCTTGATGTCACGGGGATCTGGACCGTTCCCTTCATGCTGCTTTTCGCGATCGTCGGAGTATCCACCGTGTGGATGCATGTCGCGATCAGGCTGATGGAACTCAGGCGCCATCCGGTGCTTGCAGAAGAACGGTACCTGTCTGACGTACCCGAGGAGCCTCATCCATGAACACCGAAGCGAAGCCAGGCCGCACGCTGACCGACTGGCGGCCCGACGATCCCGAATTCTGGCAATCGACGGGAAAGGCTGTCGCAAACCGGAACCTGTGGATATCGATCCCGTGCCTGCTGCTTGCCTTCAGTGTCTGGCTGGTCTGGTCGATCGTCGTTGCCAAGCTTCCGGCGATCGGTTTCGACTATTCGACCGGCAAGCTGTTCTGGCTCGCGGCCGTTCCTGGACTGTCCGGCGCGACTCTGCGGATTTTCTACAGTTTCATGATTCCCCTGTTCGGGGGCAGGAGATGGACGACGTTTTCGACGGCGTCGCTGCTGCTCCCTTCTCTGGGAATCGGGGTGGCGGTGCAGAATCCCGAAACGCCTTATGCCGTTTTCCTCCTGCTTGCCCTGCTGTGCGGACTGGGTGGCGGGAATTTCGCTTCGTCGATGGCGAATATCGCCTATTTCTTTCCGAGGGCAACCAAGGGAAACGCGCTCGCCCTGAACGCCGGGCTCGGAAACCTGGGCGTATCGGTCATGCAGTTCGTGGTGCCGCTGGTCATCGTGGCCGGAGTCTTCGGGGCCATTGGCGGCGGTCCGCAGGCCCTGCCTGACGGCGACACCATCTGGATCCAGAATGCCGGGTTCATCTGGGTTCCCTTCATCGTGGTTTCGACCGTGGCGGCGTGGTTCGGAATGAACGACATTGCCGATGCAAAAGCGTCGTTCCGCGAACAGTCCGTCATTTTTCGACGCAAGCACAACTGGGTGATGTGCATTCTGTATACCGGCACATTCGGTTCGTTCATCGGTTATTCGGCCGGTTTTCCGCTGCTCATGAAGACCCAGTTTCCGGCAGCGGATGCCTTGTCCTACGCGTTTCTCGGACCATTGGTCGGGGCGCTCAGCCGCGCCGCGACCGGGTGGGTTTCGGACCGCTACGGCGGTGGTCGGGTGACTTTCTGGACCTTTCTCGGCATGATCGTCGCTGTCCTTGGCGTCCTCTATTTTCTCCCGGAAAATGGTGCAGGAGGAAATTTCGCGGGATTCTTCGCGTGTTTCATGGCACTGTTCTTCCTGACGGGTGTCGGCAACGCGTCGACGTTCCAGATGATTCCGACGATCGTCCGGCAGGAGATTGCCCGGCTCAAGCCGCAACTCGGGGACAGGGACGCACGACGGGAGTCGGAACGGGAAAGCGCGGCAATCATTGCCTTCACGTCGGCTATTGCCGCCTATGGCGCGTTCTTCATTCCGAAATCCTACGGAACCTCGATCGGATTGACGGGCGGCCCGGATGCGGCACTCTGGGTTTTCGGTATGTTCTACGCCGTTTGCCTCGCCATCACCTGGGGTTACTATTCGCGAAAGGGAGCGCCGGTGCCGTGCTGAGCCACTGACGGTTCCCCGGATCCGACGCTTCTGAATCAGGAGGAAACCAGCAATGAGCCACTTGCTCGACAGGATGAACTTTCTCCAGCCCAAGCGACTCGAGACATTCGCCGGAGGCAGTGGCGAGGTCACGCGCGAAAGCCGGGACTGGGAAGACGTCTATCGAAGCCGTTGGCAACACGACAAGGTCGTACGTTCGACCCATGGAGTCAACTGTACGGGATCCTGCTCGTGGAACATCTACGTCAAGTCCGGAATCGTCACCTGGGAAACCCAGGTGACGGATTACCCGAGGACCCGTCCGGATCTCCCCAACCACGAGCCGCGGGGATGCTCTCGCGGGGCGAGTTACAGCTGGTACCTGTACTCGGGCAATCGGGTCAAGACGCCGCTCGTCCGGAGTTCCCTGCTGAAAAAGTGGCGCCTCCTTCGCGAATCCCTGAGCCCTGCAAAGGCCTGGGCGGCGATCCAGGACGATCCCGGCACGCGCAAAGCCTATGTCTCGGGAAGGGGCAAGGGCGGCTTCGTCCGCGCCAGTTGGGACGAGGCGGTCGAAATGATCGCGGCGGCGAATGCATGGACCGCCCGCAATTACGGACCTGACCGCGTTTTCGGATTCTCGCCGATCCCCGCGATGTCGATGGTCTCCTATGCCGCGGGATCACGCTACCTGAGCCTCCTCGGTGGCGTATGCATGAGCTTCTACGACTGGTACTGCGACCTTCCCCCTGCCTCTCCGATGACCTGGGGTGAACAGACGGATGTCCCCGAAAGCGCAGACTGGTACAACTCCGGGTTCCTGATGATCTGGGGATCCAATGTCCCGCAGACGCGAACGCCCGACGCCCATTTCTACACGGAGGCCCGGTACAAGGGTACGAAGTCCGTGGTCGTCTGCCCGGACTACTCGGAAGCTGCAAAGTTCAGCGATGTCTGGATGGCGCCGAAACAGGGTACGGATTGCGCGCTGGCGATGGCCATGGGCCATGTCATTCTGAAGGAGTTCCACCTTGATCGCCAGGTTCCCTATTTCGACGATTACTGCAGGCGCTTCACCGATTTTCCGATGCTTGTCCGGCTCGAGGAGCAAGATGGAAAGCACGTTCCCGGGCGTTTCCTGAGAGCCGGGGATTTCGAGGACAATTTCGGCGAAAGCAACAATCCGGAGTGGAAGACGCTGGCAGTCGAGGCCGGATCGGGCGACATCGTTGCTCCCAATGGCTCGATAGGATTCCGCTGGGGTGAAAGCGGGACGTGGAACCTCGAAAACCTGGCGGGCGGCCGAAAAGTCGACCTGGCAAAGACGCTGGCAGCCGAAGGCGATCACGATGCCGTTGTCGAAGTGGGATTCCCTTATTTCGGCGAGGAGAGCGATTCCGTGCCGTCGGTTCTCTGCCGGAACATCCCCGCGCGACGCCTGCGCATTGGCGGCGAGGATGTCCTCGTGGCCACCGTATTCGACCTGCTCTGCGCGAATTACGGGCTC
This sequence comes from Paracoccaceae bacterium, assembly GCA_026707935.1. Taxonomy (GTDB): domain Bacteria; phylum Pseudomonadota; class Alphaproteobacteria; order Rhodobacterales; family Rhodobacteraceae; genus JAPPHA01. The sequence continues at coordinate 6,524 of JAPOVX010000272.1, read as the reverse complement.
GACCGGGGCCTGGGCGGCGAATGGACGGCAAGCGAATACACGGACGACATCCCGTTCACGCCGTGCTGGGCCGAACGAATCACCGGGGTGGACCAGAAACTCATCGAAATGGTCGCACGGGAATTTGCCCTGAACGCCGAGCAGACCGAGGGCCGTTCCATGGTGATTCTAGGTGCCGGGCTCAACCACTGGTACCACATGGACATGCACTACAGGGGCATCATCAACATGCTGGCGATGTGCGGGTGCATCGGGAAGTCCGGAGGCGGGTGGAGCCACTATGTCGGCCAGGAAAAACTGCGTCCGCAAACGGGATGGCTGCCGCTCGCATTCGCGCTCGACTGGAACCGTCCCCCGCGCCAGATGAATTCGACGTCGGCCTGGTACGCCCATACGGACCAGTGGCGCTATGAATCGCTCGACGTCTCGGAAATCCTGTCGCCGACTGCTCCCGACGGGGACTGGAACGTCAGCCTCATCGACTACAACATCAGGGCCGAGAGAATGGGCTGGCTGCCGTCGGCGCCACAGCTCCGAACCAACCCCCTGGACGTCGCCAGGGCGGCGAAAACCGCCGGGAAGGAGATCGGCCCGTTTGTCAGCGAGCGGCTCCGGTCGGGCGAACTCGAAATGTCGTGCCAGGATCCCGATGCGCCGGAGAATTGGCCGCGCAACCTGTTCGTGTGGCGGTCGAACCTGCTCGGTTCTTCCGGCAAGGGGCATGAGTATTTCCTGAAACACCTGCTCGGCACCGATCACGGCCTCATGAACGAGGATTTGCGCGCCGAGGGAAAACCGCTGCCGAAAGAGGCCAGGTGGCGGGACGAGGCTCCGGAGGGCAAACTCGACCTGCTCGTGTGTATCGACTTCAGGATGTCGACGACGGCGGTCTACTCGGACATCGTCCTGCCGACGGCGAGCTGGTACGAAAAGAACGACCTCAATACCAGCGACATGCACCCGTTCATCCACCCCCTGCAGGCTGCTGTCGATCCTGCCTACGAGTCCAGGTCCGACTGGGAGATATTCAAGTCGATCGCGCGGAAATTCTCTGAGGTGGCGCCCGAGTTACTCGGGCAGGAAACCGATGTCGTCGCCGTGCCGATCCTTCATGACACGCCGGGCGAACTCGCACAGAACGATCCGCTCGACTGGAAGAAAGGCGAGTGTGACGTCGTTCCGGGAAAGACGGCTCCCGGATTTATCGCGGTGGAACGGGACTATCCGGCGCTCTACGAGCGGTTCGTTTCGCTTGGTCCGCTGCTCGAAAGTATCGGGAACGGTGGCAAGGGAATTTCCTGGAACACGAACGATGAAGTCGACCGGCTGAGGGAAATGAACGGAGTGTGGAAGGGCGGAACGACCGCCGGATGCCCCAGGATCGTTTCCGATATTGACGCCGCCGAGACCATCCTTGCCCTTGCGCCGGAAACCAACGGCCATGTTGCCGTCAAGGCATGGGAGTCGCTCGGCAAGGTCACCGGCAAGGACCATGTTCACCTTGCTTCATCGGTCGAACACCGGCGGATCACCTTCCGCGATGTTGCTGCCCAGCCGCGGAAGATCATTTCGTCGCCGACATGGTCGGGCATCGAGAGCGAGGAAGTCAGCTACAATGCCGGGTACACGAATGTGCACGAGTTGATCCCGTGGAGAACACTGACAGGCCGGCAGCAACTGTACCAGGATCACCCGTGGATGCTCGCTTTCGGCGAAGCCATGTGCACGCACCGTCCGCCCGTCGACCTGAAGACGATCACCTCGGCGGAAGACGCGACCAGGAAGGATGGCCTGCCTTACGTGATCCTGAACTTCATCACGCCGCACCAGAAGTGGGGAATTCACTCGACCTATTCGGACAACCTGTTGATGCTGACGCTGAACCGGGGAGGCCCCGTCGCCTGGATCTCGGAGGCCGATGCCAGGGCGGCGCACATTCAGGACAACGACTGGGTGGAATGCTACAATGTGAACGGTTCACTGACGGCGCGTGCGGTCGTTTCCCAGCGAATCCGGCAGGGGACCGTGTTCATGTACCACGCCCAGGAAAAGATCGTGAACACGCCGGGGTCGGAGATGACCGGGAAACGGGGCGGAATCCACAACTCCGTGACCCGGGCGACGGTCAAGCCCACGCACATGATCGGTGGATATGCCCAGCAGAGTTACGGTTTCAACTATTACGGGACGGTTGGCTCGAACCGCGATGAATTCGTGGTCGTCAGAAAGATCCGGAACCTCGATTGGCTGGACCGGCCCGTTTCGGCGAAGGAGGCCGCGGCATGAAAATTCGCGCGCAAATCGGTAAGGTTCTGAATCTCGACAAGTGCATCGGGTGCCATACGTGCTCGGTCACCTGCAAGAACGTGTGGACCACGCGTGAAGGCGTGGAATACGCCTGGTTCAACAATGTCGAGACCAAGCCGGGAATCGGTTATCCGAAGAACTGGGAGGACCAGTCGAAATGGAAAGGCGGCTGGGTACGAACGAAATCGGGGAAGCTCCACCCGCGCCAGGGCGCGAAATGGAGAATTCTCGCCAATATCTTCGGCAATCCGGATCTTCCTGAAATCGACGACTACTACGAACCGTTCGATTTCGACTACAGCCATCTTCAATCCGCGCCGGAAATGGAAGCCTTCCCGACGGCAAGGCCGCGATCGGTCGTGTCGGGAGAACGCATGGACAAGATCGAATGGGGCCCGAACTGGGAGGAAATCCTCGGTGGCGAATTCGAGAAACGCGGCCAGGACAGCAATTTCGAGGGAATCCAAAAGGAGATCTACGGCCAGTACGAAAACACCTTCATGATGTACCTGCCGAGGTTGTGCGAACATTGCCTGAATCCGTCCTGCGTCGCGAGTTGCCCGTCGGGCGCGATCTACAAGCGCGAGGAAGACGGGATCGTCCTGATCGACCAGGAAAAATGCCGGGGATGGCGCATGTGCGTTTCCGGCTGTCCCTACAAGAAGGTGTATTACAACTGGAGCACGGGAAAGTCCGAGAAGTGCACGTTCTGCTACCCGAGGATCGAATCGGGGAATCCCACCGTCTGCTCGGAGACCTGTGTCGGCAGAATCCGCTATCTCGGCGTGATCCTCTATGATGCCGACCGCATCCACGAGGCCGCGTCGGTCGAAAACGAGACCGATCTCTACCAGGCCCAACTGGACATCTTTCTCGATCCGAACGACCCGGACGTTCAGAGGGCCGCGCTTTCCGACGGGGTGCCGCCCGAATGGCTAGAAGCGGCGAAGCGGTCTCCCGTCTGGAAGATGGCCATGGACTGGAAGGTCGCGTTTCCGCTGCATCCGGAATACCGCACCCTGCCCATGGTCTGGTACATTCCGCCGCTGAGTCCGATCCAGAACGCGGCAGAGACGGGAATGATCGGTTTTGACGGCGATCTGCCCGATGTGCACGCGCTCAGAATTCCCGTTCGCTACCTGGCGAACCTGCTGACGGCGGGGGATGAAGCGCCGATCGTCAGCGCGCTCGAGCGCATGCTGGCGATGCGCGCGTACATGCGGGCCCGGACGGTCGAAGACGTGATCGACGAGGGAATCGCCGAGCGGGTCGGGCTGACGGGCGCGGCCATTGAAGACATGTATGCAACCATGGCGATCGCGAATTTCGAGGACAGGTTCGTGATTCCGACCACGCATCGGGAGACGGTGGAGGATGCACATCAACTCAGGGGCGGTTGCGGTTTCACCGACGGCAACCGCTGTTCGACCGGAATGACGATCGGCTCTCTCTTCGGAGGGAAGGGAACCCAACCGCTCGTGCTGCCCCAGGATGCGCGCTGATGGACCTGACGCTCAAGGCATTCTCGCTGTTGCTCAGCTATCCGACGACCGAACTCCAGGAAGCGGTCGGAACGATCCGCGAAGTCGTGGGTGGCGACCGGCGGCTGGGCCGGAGAGAGTTCGGCCGAATCGACAGATTGCTGTCGGTCATTCAGACCTCGGATGTCTGGGTGCTGCAGGAACAGTTCGTCGACCTGTTCGACCGCTCCCGGTCACTTTCGCTGAACCTGTTCGAGCATGTCCACGGCGAGAGCCGCGATCGCGGCAGTGCGATGGTCAGCCTGCTGGAATCGTACCGCTCAGCCGGATTTGAACCATCGACGAACGAACTTCCGGATCACCTGCCGGTGTTGCTGGAATACCTGTCGATACGTCCCGCCTCAGAAGCTCGAGACGTGCTTGGTGATGCGGCTTACATTTTCGAGGCCCTGGCCCGGAGGCTATCACGGCGTACCAGTCCCTACGCCTCGGTGTTCTCGGCCCTGGTCAAGCTGTCGGGGCAGTCCGTGAGCAGGAAAATGGTTGCAGACCTGATCGCGGCGCCGGACCCGGACGGGAACGACCTGGAGGCCCTTGATCGCGCCTGGGAGGAGAGCGAAGTCACGTTCGGACCCGACCCCAACGCCGGCTGTCCGGAGGTTCGCAACATTCTTGCCCGGATTGACCCGCCGGCAGAGCCCGGCTCCCACGGGTCTGGCCCGAGCCCGGAGGATCTGAACAATGCATGAGTTCGTATTCGGGATTTATCCGTATATCTGCCTCTCCGTTCTCTTGGTCGGTAGTGTCGTCCGCTACGAGCGGGACCCGTTCACGTGGAAGTCGTTTTCCAGTCAACTCCTGCGGCGGCGCCAGCTCGTGCTTGGCTCCGTCCTGTTCCATGTCGGCGTCATCATCGTCTTCTTCGGCCACCTGGTCGGACTTCTCACGCCAATCGAGGTTTTCGACGCGATCGGAATCGGCCACGGCGCCAAACAGATCCTCGCAATGGTCGTGGGCGGTGTGGCCGGAGTCATCGCGTTCATCGGCGGGGCGATCCTGCTTCACCGCAGGTTGTCGGATCCGAGAATTCGGAGGAACTCCAGTTTTGCCGACATTGGCGTTCTCGTGATTCTCCTGGTTCAGCTGGCATTGGGGCTCGCGACGATCCCCGTTTCCGGGCAACACCTGGACGGAAGCGAAATGGTCAAGTTCATGGCCTGGTCCCAGGGAATATTCACCTTCGACCTGGCGGCGGCGGACTACATTATAGGCGCCCACTGGATCTTCAAGCTGCACCTGTTCCTGGGCCTGACCATTTTCCTGATGTTCCCCTTTACCAGGCTGGTTCACATGCTTTCGGTTCCGGTCCGGTACCTGTTCAGGCCGGGATACCAGGTCGTGCGGTCCCGGCGGAGCGGTGCCGAGAGATAGGGTGACGGGGAATTCCGGGCTTCCCGGCGGTCGTGGCCGCGTGCCGGAATGACCGGACGGGCGGGCCGACACATGCCGAATGCCTTGGTGAGCGACATTACCGTTGACGGGCAGCTAATCACGCGAGCGGAAATCGCCGCCGAAGCCCAGCATCATTCGGCGCCTGCGGGAAAACCCGGTACGGCATGGCGAAAGGCGGCGAGAGCCCTGGTCGTGCGGAAACTCCTGCTGGCGGAGGCCGATCGCAGGGGAATTCGGGCCGTTCCCGGGAGCATGGGTCCGGGGCGGCGGGAATCGGACGCCGAGGCCCGAATCCGGGCACTGATCGAGGATTGCGTCTGCCCCGAGGAGCCGACCGAGGACAGGATACGCGACGTTTACGAATCCGAACCTGATCGTTTCCGGGCGCCGACGTTGTACAAGGCGGCCCATATCCTGTTTGCCGCCGAGCCCGGCGATTCCGACAAGCGTCGCGATGCTTCCCGCCGCGCGGATTCCGCCATGGAAACCCTGAAGGAAGCTCCCGAGCGGTTCGGCGAGTTGGCGCGTAAATTGAGTTCCTGTCCCTCCGGCACGTCCGGCGGAGACCTCGGGCAGATTTCGTCAGGCGACACGGTTAGCGAGTTCGAAGCCGTTCTTGAGGAACTGAGTCCCGGGGAAATGACCGGGAAACCGGTGGAATCCCGGTACGGCTATCACATCATCAGGCTGGAAGATCGCGTTCGGGGCCGAAAGCTCCCATTCGACGTCGTACGTCCCAGGATCGCCGAGGCTCTCGAGAAGGCGTCCTGGACCCGCGAGGCCCGGCGGTTTGTCAGGGGCCTTGTTTCATCGGCAAAGGTCTCGGGCGTCGACATCGAATCGATCTGAGCGAAAGTGCCGAGGAGACTCCGGCGTTCCGTTCGAATTTTCAAGGCGGTGGCGGTGGCCGAAGCGACCGGAATCCCGCGGGGAGATCGGGAAAAGTCCGCAATTCGCAAAACGCAATTCACGGAACGGTCGCAGGCATTCCGGTGACGGCGCCGCTCATGCGCGGCCAGGGACTGCCACCGGCCGAATTGCCAGCACGGCGCCCCGCCTTCCCGCCTTACGGCCGGAACAGGTCCGGATGGGCATCGCGGAAGGCCGGGAGGGTCTCGAGGCGCTCCGAAATCCGCGAAACAGAAGGATACGGGTCGAGATCGAGCTTCCAGCGCCGCGCATTGTAGACTTGCGGAACCAGGCAGACGTCGGCCATTGTGATCCGGTCCCCGGAGCAATGGCCGCCCGATTCAGCCACCATGGCTTCGAGCGCTTCAAGACTTC
>JAPOVX010000297.1 GCA_026707935.1 Paracoccaceae bacterium | reverse complement strand
GGCCCGGGGCCGGCCCGACACGGCGGAGCGGATCATGTGGCACACGTGCGCGACGCGGCACTCCAGGCGCTTCCCGCACTCCCGCACGTGAGCCCGTTCTTCGCCCGCCGGCATGCAGCTATCGCTGCCTAGGGTGCCAGCCGGTCGTGCTGCCACCCATTCCTGGTGCGTACGAACCGCAAGCGTTCGTGCAGACGATCGTCACGGTGGCGCCAGAACTCAATCCGATCCACTGTGATGCGATAGCCCGTCCAATGGGGGGGGCGGTCCACTGGCCTGCCTGAGAATTGCTCCAAGGTGTCTTCGAACTGCTGGCTCAATTCTTCCAGTCCACCAGCCAGCACGCTCGATTGCGCACTTGCCCACGCGCTGATCTGACTCCCACGAGGTCGGGACGCAAAATAGCGATCTGCTTCTTCATCGCTCACGAGCACTGCCATGCCTTCGACTCTCACTTGTCGGCCCAGCACCGGCCAGTGCATGACCAGCGCGGCTTTCGGGTTGCCCTTGAGCTCCCTTCCTTTCCGGCTTTCGGTGTTCGTGTAGAACACCAGGCCACTGGCATCGATTGCCTTGACCAGCACCATTCGCGCTGCCGGCGCCCCGTTCTCTCCCACGGTTGCGAGGCACGCGGCCGTCGGATCCTGTGTCTCTTCTCTGGCGGCGTCGGCACGCCAGGTTTGCAGCAGCTCAATCGGGTCATCGACCGCTGGCAATGGTGTAATCGGGCTATCTTCCATCTGTTCCCTGGTACGTGAATCGGCGCGTAGGTGGTTGCGGCCCGGGGGCACGGTCCCAAACAGATATCAAACTGCGGTCTCGCAGCTGGTGGATCAAGCCGTCAACTCCGCGCACCGAGTCTGCGAAGGCGCTGGCGGGTTCGCCGGTCGACGACACCGTAGGCGGCGGGCCCCCCCGGTCTGCTCTACCGCCTCGTTGGCGAACACACGCGCCCACGTCGTCAGCCGGCTGGCCGCGAGAAGTTTTCGGCGCCGAAAGAGGCCGCGCCAGCCGCAAACGACGAATCTGCCGTGTTTCCTGACAAGAGCCCACCCGTTGCAACCGACGGCTGTTTCGGACACTAGGCTCCCGCCGGTCTCACCGCTAGAACCATGTACCAATCGGTACAGGAGAATCATCATGGGCAAGGCATCGGATCTGCTGGTCAGCGCGTTGGAAGCCGAGGGTGTCAACACGATCTTCGGCATACCGGGCGAAGAGAATCTGGACTTCCTGGACTCCTTGACCCGATCCAGCAAGATCAGACTGGTGCTGACACGCCATGAACAGGCAGCCGGCTTCATGGCGGCCACTTATGGCCGCTTTACTGGCAAGGCCGGAATCTGTCTCTCAACACTGGGGCCGGGTGCGACGAATTTCACCACTGCCGCCGCGTACGCGACCCTCGGCGGCATGCCCATGATGATGATCACCGGCCAGAAGCCGGTGAAACGCTCGAAGCAAGGCCAGTTTCAGATCCTCGACGTGGTCGAGATGATGAGGCCGATCACGAAGTACGCACATCAGATCGTTTCCGCCGACAACATTCCCACCCGTGTGCGTGAAGCCCTGCGACAGGCAGAGGAGGAAAAGCCCGGCGCAGTCCATCTTGAACTGCCTGAGGACGTCGCCGGAGAACCTACCCTGGAGCGACCGGTCGCCGCGTCCTATGTGCGTCGGCCGATCGCGGAAGAGAAGGCGGTGCGGGCGGCCGTGGAGCGGATTGCCAACGCCAAGTCTCCGATCATTGTGATCGGTGCGGGAGGAAACCGGAAACTGACCAGCCGCATGCTGACCGAGATGGTGGAACGGTTTCGGATTCCCTTTGCCACAACGCAGCTCGGAAAGGGGGTCATCGACGAAGCTCACCCTCTGTTCATGGGCTGTGCGGCGCTGTCCGCAGGCGATTTCGTGCATCGCGCGATCGAGAGCGCGGACGTGGTGATCAACGTCGGCCACGACGTGATCGAAAAACCTCCCTTCTTCATGCATCGCGGTGAGGCGCCCGAGGAGCGGCCACACCAGTCGGACGTCGACCCGGTTCGCGTGGCCAGAGGCACCGCCGTCATCCATGTGAACTTCCGGTCCGCCGAGGTGGATCCTGTCTATTTCCCGCAAATCGAAGTCGTGGGTGACATTGCCAATTCCATTTGGCGAATCAGCCGGCTGCTGGAACTTGAAGAAACGTCCTGGGACTTCGATCGCATGCGTGCCATCAAGGTTCATCACGATGCCAGCATGGCCGAAGGCGAGGACGACGGCAGGTTCCCGATCTACCCGCAACGCCTGGTACGAGACGTCCGAAGCGTCATGCCCGATGATGGGATCGTGTGTCTCGACAACGGGGTGTACAAGATTTGGTTCGCCCGCAACTACCGTGCTCGCGGCCCGAACACCGTACTCCTCGACAATGCCCTGGCGACCATGGGGGCAGGGCTGCCGTCAGCGATGGCCGCCCACCTCGTCCATCCCGACCGTAAGGTGATGGCCGTCTGCGGCGATGGCGGGTTCATGATGAACTCGCAGGAAATCGAGACCGCGGTTCGTCTGAAAATGAACCTGACCTGTCTGATCCTCAATGACGGTGCCTACGGAATGATCCGCTGGAAGCAGGCGAACATGGGTTTCTCGGACTGGGGCCTCGAGTACGGAAATCCTGATTTTCGCGCTTATGCGGAGAGTTACGGAGCCGCCGGACATTGCGTCGAGAGCGCCGGGCAACTCGCACCCCTGCTCGCGACATGCCTTTCCAGCCCGGGAGTACACCTGATCGATTGCCCGGTCGATTACTCTGAGAACGACCAAATCCTGAATCACCACATCCAGAATCAGAGTGCGGCCATCGGGACATGATCAGCGGGGCGACGGCCGTCTCGCTGGACGTCAGGAACGCGTGCATTCATATGCATATCTTTCGGTGGTGAGTTGGGGCCACGAATCATGCATCGCCGGTCCCCGGTGGGCTCGAAGCGCAGCCAATCCGAGGCCCAACGTCAATTTGGGAGGAAGTCCCGATGAACGCCACGCTGCAGTCGCCAGTCCCGTTTGAGAACTGGACCATCACGAAGCCTGCTAAGCGCGGCCGGAAGGGAGTCGTGGTCGCACAGGAAATCGAAGCGGCGGGCATCGGCGCGGACATGTTCGAAAGCGGCGGAAATGCAGTGGATGCGGCCATCGCAACCGCGCTCGCCCTGTCCGTGACGGAGCCGTGGATGAGCGGGTTGGGCGGCGGCGGCTTCATGGTTGCCTACATCGCTTCGGAGCAAGAAGTGAAGGTCGTCGACTTCGGCATGGTTGCCCCCGGCCAGCTTGATCCTGCTGACTTCCCGCTGACCGGCTCTCAGGGGGCTGAGATGTTCGGATGGCCGCAGGTAAAGGACGACGCCAACATTCACGGTCCCAAATCGATTGCTGTCCCGGGTGCGGTCGCAGGCTATGGGCTGGCAGCCACGGCATTCGGCCGCAAGCCGTGGTCGGAACTCGTTGACCCTGCCATCCAGCTCGCGGAACGCGGGCACCGTGTGACCTGGTGGACAACCCTTCAGGTCGCTGCAGAAGCCGGTTTGCTGGCCGGCTATCCGGCTTCCGAACGCGTCTGGCTGCCCGGCGGTTTCCCGCCGTCGATGCTCCCGGAAACGGCAACCTCATTTCTTCCGATGCAGGGGCTGGCGCGATCATTGCGGGTGCTGGCCGACGAGGGCCCTCGGAGTCTCTATGAAGGAACCCTGGCCCGGTCGGTGGCAACCGACGTGCAAGCAGCGGGCGGATACCTTTCGGAGGCGGACCTTGCAGCGTATTCCGCCCGCCTCACTGCACCGCTCCAACTGGCACGCGGGGACGCGGTCTACTATCTACCTCGTGGTCTGACGGCCGGGCCGACGTTTGCGGAGGCCCTATCGCAACTTCCGGCCTTTGATTCGCGCGAACCGGACGCCGTTGCCTACCGGGCTTACGCCAAAACGCTGGTCGATGCCTACCGAGGCAGGCTCGAAAGCCTGGGACATGCCGGTGACGACGGTAGCCAGAGCTGCACAACCCACGTCTCTACGGCGGACACCGACGGCAATCTCGTCATGCTGACCACTACCCTGCTATCTCCGTTCGGTTCGCGAATGGTGCTGCCGGGCAGCGGGATCCTGATGAACAACGGGATCAACTGGTTCGACCCGCGGCCGGGCAGGCCCAACTCGCTTGCCCCCGGTCAACGTCCGCTGTCCAACATGTGTCCCATGGTGGCGACGCGAAATGGCTCGCCATGGTTCGGATACGGCGCTTCGGGTGGGCGCAAGATCATGCCGGCGGTGTTTCAGCTCGCATCCTTCACGAACGACTTCGGCATGGACCTGGAAACTGCCCTTGCCCATCCAAGGCTCGACGCGAGCGACATCGACACGCTGGTTCACGATGGGCGTCTCGACAGCGGTGTCGCCGCGGAAATCAGCGCGGTTGCCCCATCGACTCCCTGGGGACCAACTTCGTTTCCTTCCATGTACGCCAATCCATCCGGCGCGGTGATCACGCTCGACGGGGAGTGTGTCGGCGCTGTGCATCCGTATTCCCCGGTCAGCGGCGTGGCGGCGGCATAGATTCCGCGCGCGCCGTCCACGAGGAACATGCACCTCTGCTCGAATCGACAGCATTCGCCTGACCTGATCCCGTTAGACTGGTGTTCGTGCGAGCCACGCTCGCGAGTCCCGTAACCTTCATTCTTCGAGACGCTTCGCGATGATTCCCCGCTACGCCCGCGCCGAGTTGGCCCGCCTCTGGGAGCCGGAAACAAAGTTCTCGATCTGGCTCGAGATCGAGGCCCTAGCCTGCGAAAAGCAGGAACAGCTGGGCACCATCCCCCGCGGTGTGGCCGAAAAGTTGCGACAGCATGGACGCGTCGATATCCCGCGCATCGACGCCATCGAGCAGGAGGTTCGCCACGACGTCGTTGCGTTCCTGACCAGCTTGGCCGAGCAGGTTGGTGAAGAATCGCGCTTCGTGCATCACGGCATGACATCGTCGGACGTTCTCGACACGTGCTTTGCCGTGCAGCTGACCCGAGCTGCCGATTTTCTGTTGAAGGACCTGGACGAACTCCTGATCGCCCTTCGCGCTCGGGCGCACGAAGCCAAGGACATGGTCTGCATCGGCCGCTCACACGGTATCCACGCCGAACCGACCACCATGGGTCTCAAGTTTGCTCAGGCCTACGCGGAGTTCGATCGGAACCGTGACCGACTGCGCTCGGCCCGGGAAGCTATCGCGACATGCAAGATGTCTGGTGCCGTCGGTACGTATGCCTCGATCTCCCCGGAAGTTGAGGCACATGTCGCCAATCAGCTAGGGCTCGTACCCGAACCCGTGTCGACACAAGTCGTGCCGCGCGACCGACATGCCATGTTCTTCGCAACGCTTGCCGTCGTCGCGAGTTCGGTTGAGCGGGTTGCAACTGAGATCCGGCATCTGCAGCGGACCGAGGTGCGGGAGGTGGAGGAGGCATTTTCCGAGGGGCAGAAAGGGAGTTCGGCAATGCCGCACAAACGAAACCCCGTGCTGTCGGAAAACCTTACCGGGTTGGCCCGCCTCGTCCGCTCGATGGCGTTTCCCGCGCTGGAGAACGTAGCCTTGTGGCACGAGCGCGATATTTCGCATTCCTCGGTCGAGCGCATGATCGCCCCTGACGCCACGATCACGCTTGATTTCGCCCTGGCCCGCTTAACCAATGTTATCAAGAACTTGGTACTGTACCCCGAAAACATGCGAGCAAACCTCGGCCAGCTGGGCGGCCTGCATGCAAGCCAAGCGGTCCTGCTCGCGCTTGCCGAGGCGGGAGCTGCGCGGGAGGTCGCCTATCGCATCGTCCAGCGCAATGCGATGCG
>JAPOVX010000324.1 GCA_026707935.1 Paracoccaceae bacterium | reverse complement strand
AAGACAATCGCGTCAAACCCGCCTGCCGGCAAAAAAACAGAACAGATTCACCCTGGGGTGACAGTAATCAAGCGAATGACTTGGTGACCCGAACGCGAATACGCGGTTTACAGAACCAGGTATTGGCGGCGATGCTACTCGCTGCCCACGGCACAACTCAAAAAACACCCATTCGTCAGCAAAACCAACAACGCGCATCCGGCCCATCCGGAAATGGCCCATCAACAGGGAAAGGATAACTCATGACGAGCTCGGATAAAGGAAGAATTGGGAACCGATCAGTCTGGGCTAAACGTCAATCCAAACGACCAACCTGGAAATCAAGAAACTGCCGCGTAGCGGCTTCGTTCAATTTACGATGAGTCCAAACGTGCAACGCCTTGTCCGCAGTCTCAGGCTCTTTTCAATCCGATACCCGTAATTCGAACATTGGCATGTCGGCCCACTCAAGATGATGTGCATACTGCACCCGCAGTGCACCTTGCAGATTCTCATCAGGCTCGTACGTAACATCAACGAAATGACCCGAGGTCCCAATCTTTGAGTACTGCAAACTGATCAGTGCCTGTGCGGAAAACAGCCATGCATTCCCTGGCGACAGTTCCCCTTTATGCACGTCTACGCCCTGGACCGTGGCAATATACGATCGCCCTCTTTGTCCTCGCGGTTTTCTTTCAATCGTCAGGTTCGGCTTGTCAGCCGGATCCGCATACAGGATTCTTCGCAACCTTTTGCCTTCGTGGGAACCGCACACAACCAATACCGGGTTCGTTTCAATCTCACTGACAAGCGGAGAGATTTCTACCCAGAATTCTTCCTCGTCCGCGCGGCCCCGGACGGCTTCCATCGTCCATGTGAGCCTGCGAAATTCAGCCCAAACAGTGTTTTCCACTTTAATCTTGGCCCCATCGGCAATAAACGCCGCGAGATCGGAAATTGGCGGCTCCATAGGCGGATTCGTGAGTTGTCCTTTGGAAAGATTTGTAACCGCGTGGTCATAAATCTCTGCACCGTTTCTGGTTGGCGTGACGCCAACTTGCACCCGTTCGAAAACAGAAATCTCCGGGGGCTGTTTCCGCAATGCAGTCTCAATCGTCGAGCGGATCTCTTCCAGCTTTTCGGGGTCAACCGGCCGTGACTTCAGGCGTTCGAAACGTTTGCCTTCGATCGACTTTTGCGTCGAGTCGATGATCTCCCGAAGATTGTCTTGCGAATGTCCAATGTCACCGTTCGGGGCCAGAATAGCGGCGCATTGGGCAATTTGGGGGTTCAGCTGTTCCAAGTCCGAACGCCAGGTTTCAAGTTCTTGGATGATGTCGCGAAGTGTTTGATCACCTTTCGGCAGAACTTCCTCCTCACGGGCGAGCGTGGCGATGCGATCGACCGAACCGTCAACGCCTTCGTCAGGCACTGCGGCCAGCAATATCGCCACAAAGGAGCGATGTAGTTCATGTTTGCCAAGAAGCGTGGAAGGAGAATACACTCTCCCGGGTACAACCCGGCGTTCGGCCAAGTTGTCGAGCATTTCGACCAGTTTATTCAACGTGCCCGTATGAGTACCTACCTGAATATGCTCCCCTGCCATTCTCAAACGAAGGAGGTCAAGGAACAAGGAATGGAATACAAAATCCTGGCCCGCCCCCTCCCCAAGCCCTTCATTGCCTCCCTCCCGACGCAGGAGTGACTTTGCCGTCCTCGCTCCAATGTCCGAAACTTGCCTTTCTGTAATTGTCCAATGGAGCATGAGGGCTGAGGTCAGTATCAAGACGTCGCCGTATGCGCCTCGAATGATACCTTCAAAGACGAGGTCAGGCGACGGTGGCGGCATGAAATCCAAGGCAATCGAATCAACGCGCGCTTTGGCATCATCCCAGTCCAGGCTCAAAATGCCGGGATAGAGCAATCGCCGATGACGCCAGACGACTTGGTCGCCAAATCTTGAGTAATTGTGCTGCGGCCAACGAACGAGTGCTTCTCGAAAATACTTGGCACCAGCTTCATCCTCATTCCAAACTGAAATCGCCAAGCAATATGCTGTGTTTGACAGGTGCTCCCACAGTATTGGCCATTTCAACCGGAAACACGACCAGCGTTCGAAATCATCCTTGCCGTCGAGGTCGCGCCATCCCAAGACAGTTGGACTATAGCGGAGCACGTTTTCCCAAGCTCCGACTATAGTTGGCAATACATTGGAGTAGGCTTTGCCATCTGAACCGGCAAGTGAAAGTCGCGGTTCTGCGGGCTCCCCCTCTGCAGTACCTGAATATGTTCGTTTTGTTACCCAGGCTTCAAGCCGACTCATCATCATCGGTCCGAGCGCGAGAATCGATGCGACAACATTTGCTGGTAAACCAGGGTCTCCCGAGCGGGGGAATAATCTGTATGGCGTTTGTGCGAGTTCCAGGATGAAGTGGTCATCGTCAGGAAGGCGGTTTGCCGCGCGCTCGAACAATCGGTTGTATTGTCTGATCCACAAGCTGTGCGGCGCATTCCAAGAGGCACCAGCCACCTCAGCGTAACTGAACGCTTCGCCGTCCGGCGTACTTGACGCGTAGAGAGACAATAAAAATCTGTGGTACGCCGTCATCTCCGTGAAAGCGCTGTCAAACGCAACCGGTGCACCGCGATCGATTTGCCTTGCGGATTTGTCCGCCAGTTCCTCCAGAATGTGCTCCGGCGCCGGGAGGTCACTCTTCACCGTTAGCCCTCCCGAATACGAAAGACCAGCGAAGCACGCACTTTTCCATACATGTGAGTGGAACGCCACCGCGGCGACGGCACCATTCGACCGTCCCGTGCATTGTGAGACCCATATGAGGCGTAAAACAGATCTGTGGCCCCAATTCGTTGACGCTTTCCATGCTATACTTTGACTCTTGTTCTGCCCTGCGACAACGTAGTGACCATCGCCGAAGGACCCAACGCACCGGTATCATTCGAACGTCCTGCAACGAAGTTGCACCTGAGAACTTTGACTTCAACTCCACGTCGAAGTTTCCGACGCCCTCGTGTCCGAACATGGCACTTGGCTTGCAATTGTGTTGATTATATCGAAAACCGCCAACGTCATTTGTTGCGTAGGCGTAATAGTGCTCCTGAAGGCGCTGCGTGAGATCCAGAGGAAAAAGGATGTTCGCCGTGTAGCGCTCTCGAATTCGTTCCCTTTCCGACAGCTGTACAAATCGGAAGGTCGTGTCGATGAAATAAGCAATTGCTGCCAAGTTTGTTAGCAACCATAACAAGTGCAAGCCCAACATGACGTATTCGAACAACGGGTTCTTGCTCCCAAGTCCGAACTGATGCAGCACCAACTGAAACGGCCAAAGGAGTTGAACCGAGAGGATCGCGAGCAGTGCCACGGAGCTTGCCACAACTTGGAACGCCATGGATTCATGGTAGTATACTCTGATGTCCGTATCCGAATTCTCTCCCTGGGCAATCAAGGTAACCAGCGCAAGCGCAAGCGTTACGATGCCAAGTGCACCAGCCTGCGCGGCCAGAAAGTAACCTGAAACGCTTAGCAATAATTCCCGAGAGGCGGTATCCGGCGGGAAACCATGCGTGGCCCATACCGGTAGACCATGTTGTGGAAACAATGAAGAGACTGCCTCCAAAGCCACCAGCACCAAATCAAGAATAATGTAGAAAAGCAGGTACTTTCCGAAAGCACCGAAACTGAAGAATCGCCGTAGGATCCGATGGGCAAGGCTGTATCGGTTCCTGCGGGCAGACAAGTTGCCATGAATATGATCGCGTACCTCTCCGCGTACCAAGCGCCTTATGCTTCCAGTACAGCCGCCCCTGTGCCAATCAATCATGATGAGCCTTTGCCTAGTAATTTTTCTGACTATGATTTGTCACATTGCCGTCGACGATTTCCACCATCAACGCGAGAATACGACCAAAGAACGAATTTTTCTTACTTGGGAGGGATGCCTGCACTTTTCGAGCGCCCACCGATAGCCGATCGTGCCGGAGAGGCCAAGCTGCCCACAGGAAATTTTCGAACGTCCTCACATTAACAAGACGAAGTATCGACGTATTCCGTTCCAATCCTTGACAAACTGACCAATGGAAACCCTACTACTCCTTAGCTTTTGTAACATCGCCCGGCTCGGCGTTCAAAATTGGTGACCTTCCTCGGCAGAAAAAAATGTGGTCGGCGTCGTCTGACCGAGCGCGTCCGTGCTGGACAAAACCGAAACCTATCGCAGGTCAGCTGACGAATGCGACAAGAGCAGTCAGAGATTGAAAACTCGGTGCAGCACAACGGGACATGAGGCGCTTCTACGGCCACGACGGATCACACCAGTCGTCATCTTCAGTCATAGCCGGGAAATCGACGCGGCGGCGCGCCCGGTCCAGCCCGGTGCGCCAGGCGCCTACGGACCTGCGCACGAGTATGTGAAAACTTGTTCGCCAAGAGTTTTCCAGAGGCCGTAGTCATGCATTGAGAGCGCGAAAGGTCGAGTAGCGTTTTCGAATAGGTACAGGGTGGCGTCCAATTGCAGCAAATTAGAAGGGAGTTAGCTGTTCACCAAAGTTGTACTCGGCCTCCGCTCTGCAGAATCGTTTTTGTAGCCGAGTTCACGTACGTGTCCTGATCTATAATAGTGGAGTTCATTATATTCCAAAACGTTTGTCGGCCCGGTTGATGTCGCGGAAATTTCCCGGCTTCGAAAACCGTCAAAGCACACCTCCGCTGTCATGGACCGGCAATGTTCCATCTCCCATTCTCCAGCATTTTGGCTTCAATGCAGTTCGCGAACGGGGTTCCGCTTCAAACTTCTTTTGTCCCGTCGATGAATCGAAATACCGTCCAACCTGAGCCTGAAACTCCTTGCCACTTTTCCAGTATCCCACATTGACGAAAGACCTGTACTTTCCTTCGCACCCTGTAAGGGGACAAGTAATCCAGTCAAATTCCGCAATAGAGTGCCCTTCGCTAAGGAATTCCCCGATCAGTCCGCTGCGATCTTCGACGATTGCCTTTTTTCTCCAAAACTTAAGGAACTCGTCAACCATATCTGGTTTAATTTTCCAATGTATGACCACAATAATCATTCTTTGACCTCCTTGGGTACAGAACACGACGTACCTGCGTTGAAAAGGCAGAAGAACTCGAATTGAGGCCTCTCGACGCCCTCAAACACATGAATTATCACGATGTTTGGATTTCTCTCTACCCCTCTTTCTGAACACTCTACGACTGCAATTTGGCTCGAGCAAGACGAGTCCCGCAACGCATGTGGTCCTGGCCGCTGGTTTGACGAAATGTCGGACCGGGACACTCAGCCAAGAGAACCGCGAAAAAGTCCGGGAGCAAACATTGATCGGCAACTTGGAATACCTTTTGCAGACTCTATCCACGGTTCTTCGGCTGAGCAGTCACAAACCAGAAAACATCACAAACCAGAAAATGGACCAAGAGCCATCGCCGCCTGCATATGCCCTAAAGGCGCACCAGTCGTCGTCGACACGTCAGTTCTACCAATGGATAGCTGAAACCGGGTTCGCTTAGTGATCCCCATCGGCCGGCAGCATTTCTGAAGAGGTTACCGCGTCAAGAGTCGGTAGAATCGCAGCTGCTCCGCCGATCGGCGACCTACAAGTCCTGTAGAGCCTCAAGATTATTGCTCATCTCAACCTCCAGCACCGCGTTCATACTCCTGTTTCTACGCTTCCTTCGGCGTGCGGTGCGCAATATGTCGTCAAAAGTCTCCTGTATCGCATCTACGTCGCTGAGGTCGTAGGGAAATTCGAAAAAATGCCGGCCAGACCAGATTCGATAAAGTTGATCGCGGTCATTTCTGAGCGAAGCGATCCGATCACAAAAGCTCTGAGCAGGATCGACCTCGCATTCTTCGATAATGCGTAAGCGTTCGGTAAGGGGGTGATGGCCTTTATTTTCGGCGTTTGATGGCTGTAT